>JALOMD010000564.1 GCA_025455595.1 Cytophagales bacterium
ATCGGCGGCCGGGACGGCGAAACGCGCATAGAGGGCGATGTGGACACAGACAATGACAACAACGACCAGCCGCGCCAAGAGCCGAAAGTGCGCAAAATGAAACGCACCACCAGCGAGTTTTACTTCGACCTCGGCCTGAACAATTATCTCACGGGCGACGGGCAGTTTCCCGACCAAACCCTGCCTTATTCGTTGCGGCCGCTGGGGTCGCGGTACGTAGCCATCTCAAAGATTTACAAAACCCGCATCGGCGGTGCCCGCAGTCCTTTGTACATCACTTACGGCTTGGAGGCATCTTTCTACAACTTCATGTTCGACGGCAACAACCGCATCATGCGGGGCAGCGAACAGGTAGAGTTCATGCCGGTGCTGGACGGCAACCAGAACGTCCGCGCCTTGGACAAAACCAAGCTTACCGCGATTTACGCCAGCTTGCCCGTCATGCCGATGTTCCAGTTCGGCAAATCGAGCAACGGTTTCCGGTTCGGCATCGGCGGATTCATCGGCTACCGGTTGCACAGCTACTCGAAGATCAGGTTTGACGAAAACCGCGACAAGGAGCATCAACGGAGCAACTACTACCTGAACCCGGTGCGTTATGGCGTACAGGCACTGATTGGCGTGCGGGGCATTGACTTGTTCTTCAAGTACGACCTCAATCCGCTCTTCGCCAACGACCGTGGCCCGGATTTGCGTGCGATTGCGTTTGGGATACGGTTTTAGCGATGCTGGCGATGCTTCGTTCTTCGATGCTTCGTATTTCAAAAGCGGCGTTACACGCCGCTTTTTTTGTTTGAAGCGTTTTGAGCAAAAATCGCCCAAAACGGTAAACGCTAAACGCTTCTGTTCCGCTCAATGAATTCCCGGAACGACTTTCGGTAAGCATCACCGATTGGCAGCATCGCCGCTCCGATTTGCACTTTTTCCTTCAAAACGGCATCTATTCCTTCCAAGCCGACAATGTACGAGTGGTGAATCCGCACAAACCGACTGGCGGGCAGTTCTTCTTCCAACACTTTCAGCCGCTGCAAACTGACGATTTTCTGTGTTTTTGTGTGGATAATCACATAATCCTTCAGTCCTTCAATGTACAGGATGTCGGGGAGACGCACTTTGACGAGCTTGGTGCCGTCTTTCACGAACAGGAACGCCGGAGCCGCTTCTACAGAGGGCTTCTGTTCCGCCGGGTTTTCTGTGACTGGCACGAGGGGGGTGGCCAGTCGGCTGGCGGCCCGCTCCACGGACTTCAAGAACCGCTCGAACGTGATGGGTTTGAGCAAATAGTCCACCACATCCAATTCGTAGCCTTCCAGCGCGTATTCGGAATAAGCGGTAGTGAGAATGACCAACGGCTTGTTGCGGAGGATTTTGAGCAGCGTCAGTCCGGTGATTTCGGGCATTTGGATGTCCAGAAACAGTACGTCCACTGTATTGTCGCGCAGGAATTCCAACGCCTCCATCGGGTTGGAACAGGTTTTCTGTAGCGTCAGGTAAGGCACTTTCTGCACGTACTGTGTCAGCAAGTTGCGGGCCAGCGGCTCGTCTTCCACAATCAGGCAGGAAACAGACATTATGAATTATGAATTATGAATTATGAATTATGAATTATGAATTATGAATTATGAATTATGAATTATGAATTATGAATTATGAATTCATATACCGTTTTGGGCATTTTTTATTAAAACGACTATAGGTTTTTGCCCTATCTGTACGTAACACGAAATCTATTTGATTCACAGAACGGCTGATTTCAATTGCCAATCGGATTAGTGCCTTTGCGGAAGTCTTTGCGTGCTTTGCGAGAAACTTTTTCTCACGCAGAGATTTTCGCAAAGGTCGCAAAGAAAAAAGCGTTTTAAGCAAAATTTGCCTAAAACGGTCTTGCCGAACTCATGTCTGTGAATTCATCATTCTGAATTCTAAATTCTGAATTGAATTCGTGTTTCCTTCGACGTTCAGTTTCAGTTCAATGCGGTAATGGTCGGGGTGGTCGCTGATGCGGAGATCGTATTGGTTGGGATAGCTCAGTTCCAGCCGCCGACGCACATTTTGCAGCCCAATACCCGACTTTTCTTCTTTCAACGCCTGTTCGGGCAGTTTGCTGTTTTCCACTGTGTACGTACAGACATTGCCGTTGATTTCCAGTTGCACGTCCACCCACGCCTCGGCGAAATTGTTGCTCACGCCGTGCTTGAAAGCGTTTTCCAGAAAGGTAATCAGAATCAGCGGCGCAATCAAGACATGGCCCGGTTCGCCGCGCACCTCGAAGCGAATCGGGATTTGTTCGTTGAGACGCAACTTTTCGAGGCTGATGTAGTTTTGCATGTATTCGATTTCTTTCTCGAGGCGCACACGCGGGTGGTTGGAGTCGTAAATCATGTACCGCATCATCTGCGACAGCTTGGCAATCACCTCTGTCGTGTTCGGCGACTGCGTGAAGGCCAGATAATACAGATTGTTCAGCGTATTGAACAGAAAATGCGGGTTGATCTGTGCCTTCAGAAACCGCAACTCGGCCGACAGCCTTTCGTTTTCCACGGCCCGTTTTTTGGCTTCCAGTTCAAACCACTCGGCGGCAAAACGCAGCATACCCACGAAAATGGTGATGAAAAGCGTCACTAATGTCACGTTCACTACAAAACGCGTGCGGTACAGGTATTTTTCCTCGTGCGTGAAACCGTCAATCAGAAACCGCTCGGTGTACAACCGCGCAACAATCAGCAGCGCGAACGGCAACAGAAACTCCAGCAGATAGCGGCCCACGTTGCGGTGCTGCTGGAAACGGGGCAGGAAAACAAAATAGTTCAGATACGCCGTGGCCGAAGTAAAAAACAATTGAATGGCCGCGACGGTGAACAACCGACCCCAATTCGGCTCGTCGCGTTGGTAAAAGCTGATCTGGTAAATGAAAAACGACAAATAGACGCACCAGAACGAAGCGTGAATAAGCACTATCCGGTTGCGTTGGGTCATTGACGGCATACGTTGTAATTCAGAATTATGAATTATGAATTCAGAATTTGGCTTCTATCTGGCTTGCTTGGTTTCGGAACGGAAGCAAAACGGCAGATTGTCTGAACCTTGATTCATAGGATTAAGGGATTGCCTTGATTGAAAATCCTGTTCATCCTATAATCCTGTAAGAAAAAACAATCATGTTAATCCTTGAATCCTACGAATCAGGGTTCTGACAAGAGTCGTCCCGACAAGTCGGGATTGCCCAAAACGCTTCTCGCTTTTCACTGGCATCCACGAAATGTAATGTGTAAAAACGCAATTCCGAACAGTCAGGATGCCGTTTGCCACGATTTTCGGCCAATTTTAGACAAACCGGGGTCTTTTTATCCGACCATCCGGCGCATCGGCTCGGCAGTCCGGTCTGTCGAATATTCGGGCCGATGGTGTGTGTGCTGTGCCCGTCTGTCTAAAACCGCTTGCGCGACAATTCCGAATGATTGAGTTTTGAATGTTTGAATAATTGAATTGACGCACTGCTGTATTGTTCGCTTCAGGCAAACATCGAAGATGCCGCACTTGGCGCGGGCGGCATTGAGAAATCCCGAAAAAGGCAAAAAACGCCCAGAACGCCAATCAACCATTCAACAATCAGCCATCCAACTATAAAACAATCCAAACAATTTTACCCATCCGGTTCATGAAATCCTTTCTTGCATTTTTCGTACTCGCGTGCGGCTTGGTTGCCAGCTACACCGTCCACGCACAAGTTCCGGGAGCCGATGCGTCCAAAGGCACCGGCCGCATCACCGGCGTTGTCACGGACTCCACCAACAAGCAGCCGGTTTCGTTTGCCACGGTGGCTTTGGTGAGCATAGCCACCAAAAAACCCATTGACGGAGCCGTGGCCGACGACAAGGGCAAGTTCACCCTCAGCAAAGTGCCGACAGGCGAGTACCAATTGGTAGTGAGTTTCATCGGCTACCGAAGCCTGACGCTGAAACTGCCCACCGTGGCCGAGCGGGGCACCGACCTGAACACGGGCACCCTGTGGCTGACCCCCGAAGTGCAGAAACTGAAGGAAGTGACCGTGACGGCACAAGCCAATATCATTGAGGAAAAAGTGGATCGTACAGTTTACAACGCCGAGCTTGACCAGACGGCGCGGGGCGGCGATGCGGCGGATGTGCTGCGGCGGGTGCCGATGCTGTCGGTTGACTTGAGCGGCAACGTGTCGCTGCGGGGCAACTCGAACTTGACGGTGCTCATCAACGGAAAGCCTTCGACGCTGATGGCGGGCGGCGTGGCCGACGCGTTGAAGCAAATTCCGTCGGACATGATCAAGTCGGTGGAGGTAATCACCTCGCCGTCAGCCAAATACGACGCGGAAGGCTCGGGCGGTATCATCAACATCATCACCAAGAAAAACACCTTGCAGGGCTTGTCGCTGGGCATCAACACCGACGTGGGCATCCGTGGCTCGAACCTCGGACTGAACGGCAGCTACCGCAAAGGCAAGATGGGCTTCTCGCTGGGCGGCTTCGGGCGCAGCAACTACAACGTGACGGGCAATTTCGAGAACGACCAAACGACGTTCAACAACGACGGCAGCACGTCCGTGCGCAGCGTGCAAAGAGCCTCCACGCTGAACCAAGGGCTGTTCGGCCGCTACACACTGGGCTGGGACTACGACATCAGCAAGTACAACTCGCTGAACGCCTCGGTGCAGTTCGGGGTGCGCAACGACCGGAACTTCCAGAACGACCTGCTCACGCAGACCTTCCGCAGCGACACCTCGTTCAGCAACCTGCAAGACGTGACGGTGAAAAACCTGTCGAACAACGTGGACGCGACGCTGACTTACACGCGCACCTTCGAGAAAGCGCAAAAAGAGTTCAGCGTGGCAGGCCAGTACAGCCGCAACACGCGGACAAACGATTTCCTGCGCAACTCGCTGACAACCGGCTTCCCGACGACGAAGAACATCAACGACAGCTACAACCAAGAAATCACGATACAGGCCGATTACCAAACGCCCATTGCAGAAAACCAGTTGTTTGAAATAGGCGCGAAGAACATTGCCCGGCGCGTTTTCAGCGATTTCCAGACGTTTTTCGCCCGTGGCTCAGACGGGGCCTTGGTGCCGTCGCTGAACGCCCGGCTCAACAACGCCCTCACCTACGACCAGAACGTAACGGCGGGCTATTTCTCGTACACGCTGACTACCACCAAGAAATACAGTTTCAAAATAGGCAGCCGCTACGAGTACACCACCATCCAGGCCCGCAGCGCATCGAACGAGACGTTCCAAATCCCGTCTTACGGCGTGTTGGTACCCAGCGTGAATTTATCGAAAAGGCTCAAAAACGGCAATATGGTGAAACTGGCCTACAACCGGCGCATCCAACGTCCGTCGCTGCAGTTCCTGAACCCGAACATCCAAGCGGCCAACCCACTGAATGTCACCGTGGGCAACCCGTCGCTGGAGCCGGAGTTTACGAACAACTTCGAGCTGTCGTACAACACGACCGTCAAGGGCAGCAACCTGAGCGTTTCGACTTTCGCCCGCAACAGCAACAACGCCATCCAGAGCGTGCGGCAGCCCATCGGCCGGGGTGACACGGTGCAGACCACGTTCCAGAACATCGGCAGCGAGAACGCCTACGGCTTTAGCTTGTTCATGAACATCAACGTCAACAACAAACTGTCGCTCAACGGCGGCGGCGACTTTTTCTACGCCGTGCTGCGCAACAACGTGCCCGACCCGCTGTTCAACGCCGCCAACCAAGGCTGGGTGCCGAGTTTCCGGATGTTCGGCAGCTACACCCTGACCAAGGGCTGGGCCTTGCAACTGTTCAGTTTTTACCGGGCACGGCAGGTGCAGTTGCAAGGCTTCCAAGGCGGCTTCGGCATCTACAGCCTGAGCCTGCGCAAGGAGTTCAAGAACAAGAAAGGCGGCATCGGCTTCGGGGCCGAAAACTTCTTCACGCCGCGTTTCCGCATCCCGAGCGAAGTGGTGTCGCCGCTCATCAACCAACGGAGTGTCAACGAGTTGCACAACATGAACTTCAAGGTGACGTTCAGCTACCGCATCGGCAAAATAACCATGGAAAACACGCCACGCCGCCGCCGGGGCGTGAACAACGACGACCTGAAGGAAGGCGGCGACAACGGCGGCAACGACGGCGGTGGCGGCATGGGCGGCGGAGGTGGTGCAGGCGGCGGCCAACGCGGCGGTGCGCCGCAACGGCCTGCCGGTGGACAAAATCCGGCCGGGCAACGGCCAGGCGGCGGCCAGCAACCCGGTGGCCAACAGTGGCAAGGCCGCCCCGCCGGACAACGTCCCGACAGCACCCAACGTCAGCAACGGCCCGACAGCACGCAAGCCCAACCGTGGGCCAAACCCACCGAAGGTCGCCGCGACAGCCTGCAAACCGCCCCTCCGACGGTTCCTCCGGCCCGCGACAGTGT
>JALOMD010000565.1 GCA_025455595.1 Cytophagales bacterium
CGGGCGTTTTGCGACGAATACGGCCGCGAACTCGAAATGTGGTTTGAGCCGGGCAAATACTTGGTGAGCGAAAGCGGCGTGCTGCTGGTGACGGCCAACCAAGTGAAACCCACGCCCGACGTGACGTTTGTGCAGGTGAATTCGGGCCTGAACCACCTCATCCGCCCGATGCTCTACGACGCGTACCACGAAATCGTGAACGTGACCAACCCCACCGGCGAGCCGAAAACCTACGACGTGGTGGGCTACATCTGCGAGACGGACACCTTCGCCACCGACCGGCCGCTGCCCGAAGTCCGCGAAAACGACCTGCTGGCCCTCCTCAACGCCGGTGCCTACGGCTTCACCATGAGCAGCCAGTACAACGCCCGTTTCCGCCCCGCCGAGGTGCTGGTTCACAACGGCAAGGCCAAGCTCATTCGCCAGCGCGAAACGATGGACGACATCATGCGCAATCAGGTTTTGGTGGAGATGTGAGGAGGTTAGCTATTGGCTTTTAGCTACTGGCTTTGGGCTATTGGCTTTTAGCTACTGGCTTTGGGCGGTTCGTGTCTCCACGAACCACTCGTCTGCCAAACACACGTAACCTTTTGCTCGACTGCTTAGTGTGTCACATTTGCGTTTTGGGCAATTTTTGCTTGAAACGCGTGGTTGTTCCTTTGTAAACAGTTGTTGCACCTGTCTGACATTTTTCATCAGCGTGTCATCATAGAAGAACCCTGTGACAAGTCGGGGAATTTTCAGAGAGGAGGGATTGCCCACCGTCCCAACAGACACGTAAGCAGTCGAGCAAAAGTTTTCGGGGATTTGCGCCTGGGATTGCAAATCCGTGGCAGTCCGGTTCGGGATTTGCAAACGCCAGTTCGGCGAAGCCAATCCGGAAGCAGTCTGTCCCGAATCTGCGATTCGAGGCCAAACATACCATGACTTTTGCTTGACCACTTATTTGTCACAAGATTCTTTCAAAATGACGCAGCGGGCATTAATTACTCAAGACTAAAGACGCAAGACTCATGACTTTTTAGTATGAATACACCTGCTAAAAGCTGACAGCCAATAGCCAACGGCTTCCCTCACATCATTCGGAACCAATCCATGATTTTCTCCTTTGTCAAGCGGTTGCGCCAGTCGGGGCCGTAGGCGTGAATCCACATGTGTTCCAAGGCGATGGCGACATCGGCCATTTTCGAGATTTCGTCTTCCGTCCACGTGGCGGCCAGGTTTTTGGGCAGCGTCACGCCGTGCAGTTGCAGCATTTGCCGGAACTCGTTCACGTAGTCGCCGTACACCTCGTCCAGCACATCGAAGGCGATGCAGTTGGCGATGCCGTGCCGGTAGCCGAACACAAACGACAGCCCGTACGACAACGCATGGCAGGCACCCACCTCCGAATACGTCAGGCTCAGGCCGCCCATGTACGAGGCAATCATCAGCTTTTCGTCGGCTTCGGTGCGGGAAATGTCCTCGCGCAGAAACACCTCTTGGCACAACTCCAACGCCTTTTCGCCGAACGCCATGCTAAAGGCATTGTTTTTGGTGCCCGTCAGCGACTCCACGCAGTGGATGTACGAATCCATGCCCGTGTAGAAACGCTGGTCGGTTGGCGCATCGGCCACTATTTCGGGGTCAAGGATGATTTGGTCGAAAATCGTGTAGTCGCACTTGATGCCGAGTTTTTTGACCGGGCCGGTCAGCACGGCGGTCATGGACACCTCGGCTCCTGTGCCGGCCAGCGTGGGCACGCCTATCTTGTACACGCCCCGGTTTTTGATCAGGTTCAGCCCTTGGTACTGCGTGGCCGGGCTGGGATTGGTGAGCAGCAGCGAAACCGCCTTGGCGATGTCCATCGCGCTGCCGCCGCCGATGCCGACCAACCCGGCGGGCAACTTGCCGAACCGATGGATTTGGGCCGTCAGCACGTCCACTTGCTCGGTGGTGGGTTCTTTGTCCACGTTCACCCAAATGAGCTTGTCGCGGTCTTCGTGTACGGGGATGCGGGCGGCAAACGGTTTGTTCTGGAACACGTCGTCCACCAAAAACACGAAGTACTCGTCGGGAGCGGATTTCTTCACATCCATGATTTCGCGCAACTGGCTGAAGCTGCCGTTGCCGAACACGCATTTTTCAACGCTCTTGAAATTCTTGTAAGCTGTCATGGGTTTTGGCCGTTAGTTTTTTGGCTATTAGCTGTTGGCCATTGGCTTTTAGCCTCGGAAAGCGTGCAAATTAGCAAATAATTGCTTGAAACGCAGACATCCGCCACACATCGCTTTCAGGCAAATATTTTTCATTTGCCTGAAAGACAGGCCATTAGCTAAAGGCCAACAGCCAAAAGCTAACGGCTTACTTCGGCTCAATCCTGAAAATGCTGCTGGTTTCGATGGTGCTGTCTTCGGCGGTGGTGGCTTCGCAGTAGGCGAGCATCTTGAACGGCACGTAGTCAATGAATTCGCGCAGGCTGGTGAAATATTCGGTGCCGTATTTCTGCGTGCCTTTATAAAACACGAGGTTGTTGATGAAATACTTTCCGGCAAAGTGCGTGAACATTTCTTGAAAAAGCGAATCCAGGTCGGGCAGGACGTACCACGTGATTTCAGCGAACAGCACGGCCTCGCAGTCGCGGTAGTCGCGCAGGTTTTGCACCAAGTCCACGCGGAAGTCGAGGTGCGGGAACAGCGTCTTGGCTTTTTCGACAGCAGTGGGCGAAATGTCAATGCCTTTCGGCACGATGCCCGTGTTGCGGTGAATCATGTCGCTGTAGTAGCCCAGCCCGCTGCCGCACTCCACCACCGACCGGATACCGTATTTCTGCAAATGGAGGATGCCCGCCTGCCGTGCGTACGGATTGGGCTGCTGCACCTGCGTCCAAGGGTTGTCGAACTTGCGGTACATTTCGTCGAATTTGCCGACGAATTGCCCGTCTTTGATGACATAGTCGTGGTATGATTCCATAAGGCGTTGTGTTTGCTGTTGGTTTGTGTTTTACAGTAAACCGCAGAAACGGCGGCAGTGTTGCGTTTTGGGAAAAATTTGCCCAAAACGGCGGCGGCCCGACATTTCTCAAACGCCCTGCCCGAAAGTGAGCAGGTTGTGGTCGGGGTCGAGGAGGGAGAATTCCTTTTGGCCCCACGACTTGGTTTGCAAGGGGTCGTTCGGGTGGATGCTCACTTGGTTGTTCAGCAGGGATTATACTATTTCGCACAAATCCAAGAACTTGTTTGTTCAGGATGATTGAGCAACACTGTTAAATCCTTTCTTGATAAGCCAGCCCGCAACGGTCATTTCGTAGGCAAAAATGGGCAAAGCCAATAAAAATCCCGCTATCGATACTTGAAGAATGACACCAAACATCTCCAGAAGTGCAGCGATGAAAATCAGTATCGCCGCCGTCATGCCCAGCATGGCTATGGGTTTGGGCAAAAGCTTGGAATTGAAAAAAACGTAACTGTACATAAACGTATTCACGCCCAGTATGAAATTCGGCCCCAAAATGAATGTCCAATCGTGAATGCCTTTCAAGACAGTACCTACTGTTTTGAAACTGTTTACATCGGGTGTTACGGAAGAAGCGTAGGAGTGGCTGAGTGTGAGCAAAGCCAATACACCAACGGTGCCTATCAAGATGAAAACCACTTCCAATGACCTGAAAATCACATAGCCTAACCCCAGGCTTTCATTGAACTCTCTCAAGTACGGATACATCAGGATGCCCGTGCCGATGGCTGTGCAGGCCAAAATCAATTCAAAAACGGCTCCCCAGACAATTTGACTGGAATATTCCGCACCCATTATCAGATAGTCCGGATCTATTAAAACGGGGGCGTACAGCAGTTTGCCGATTATAGAAGTGGCGGCGGCGGCTACAAAACATATACCCGTAGCAATGGCGTTCTTTCTGTCTGCTTTCATTGGTGAATTTTATTGTAGATTTCTTTTTTAGTTTGATAATCAAGCATTGGTAAATAGACATCAGCCGCTCACGACTGTCCACTATACGGAAAGGACAGGATTTTGCCTTTTCAAAAGATACTATAGTAACTCTACGCGATTTGTGTCGGCGTTTTAGGCAATTTTTGCTCAAAACGCTACTTAACACAAATTGTACAGCATTTTGATTAGAATTCTATCTTGTAACTCAGGTTCGGAATTAAAACACTGGTCAATTCTTCGTCAACCGTATTGTTTACTCGGTTGTACTGGTGCCCTCTGAAA
>JALOMD010000566.1 GCA_025455595.1 Cytophagales bacterium
AGTTGCGAGTAAACCGCCGTTTGGCCCGGTTGCTTGGTTTCGCCGAAGCCGGTGTCGTAACGGCTGGTGCCCACGCGGATGCGCGTGCGTTCGATGTTCCAGCCCGAAATGGTCATGGCCGGGTCGTAGAGTTGCCCGGTGGTGTCGGGCACGAACACCAAGCCCTTGGTGTCGTATTTCGAGTTTTCGATCAGGATTTCGAGTCGCTGGTTGTCGAACGGGAAATGCTGGATGGCCCACGCCTCTTTGATGACGCACTTGAGCTTGAACTGCGCCCACCGCTTGCCGTTCAGGCTGTCAATCACCACCTCGTCCACCGAAACCTCCTTGGCGTTGGCGATTTCCAAGCTGTTTTCCAAGTCGGTGAGTTCCTTGTCATACACCATCCAAACCCAGAACCGGGCGGTGTATTCTTGCGCACGAAAATCAAGGTTGTGCAGGCTCAGCAGGTAGCAGCCGATGCGCACGGTGTCGGGCGTTTGCGCCTTGGCGGGCGAGAAAGTCCAAAAGAAAGCCAATGCCCAGACCCAACGAAAAGCCGGGCGTTTTGGGCGTTTTTTCACAAATTCAGACGGTAGCATGACGGTGAGTATGAATGCGGAGTTTCTGTCCTGAATCGTGGATGAAACGGATGACGCGGATTGCGCGGATGAGTCGGGTGAACCTGATGTGTTTGTTTACCCAAAAGCATATCCGTGTAATCCGCGCCATCCGTGCGAATCCGCGATTCAAAACGCTTTATCGGTAGGCGAGAAAAAATTTCACGCAAAGGCGCAAAGATTTCCCGCAAAGAAAGCAAAGAAAAACACTGCACACTTACCACCTACGACTTACCACTTACAACCGACTGACGACTCCTGACCGCGAAAAATACGGCTACGCCCAAAAACGCGAACAAACCGATTGAACTGAACAACGCAATCTGCTCGCCTTGGCGGTAGGTGTTACTCACGAACCGGAACGTGATTTTGTGCGAACCGGCGGGCACCACCATGCCGCGCAAAATGTAGTTGGCCCGGAAATGCGGCACCGGCTTGCCGTCCACCTCGGCCTGCCAGTAGTCTTTGTTGGCGTAGTACATCTCCGAAAAGACCGCCAGTTGCGGCATCGCGGCGTTGGACTGATAGACTAACACATCCGGCGAGTAGCTGACCAGCCGTATGGTGGCCGTGCTGTCGGGCTGCGGTTCGAAGCCTTTGAGTTGGTCGGCGAAGCGGGCATCCACCAAGGCGGTGGTTCGGGCGTTCAGCGTGTCCAAGGCAGCCAGTTCGGCATCGGCGTTGGGGACTATCTTGTAGCTGCGCACAAACCACGCGTTGCCCAACGCCTCGCCGTTCGACTGTACTTGCAACTGCTGCGTTTTTTGGTCGGGTACAATCACGTACTTGGTGTTCAGCATGTTCAGCACGTTGATTTTTCCTTTAGCGAGCAGACTGTCAATCACGTCTTGGTAGCGGCGCATCTTGGCCCCGTGGTAGCCGCCGATTGACGCGTGGAAATAAGACGTACTGGCATCGTTAAACGGGTTGACCGAATAATTCAACACCCGGTAATGCGTCGTGTCCTGCATGATTTGCTGGTCGGCGGGCGTGAGCTGGATGTACTCGCGTTCCCGGTCGCGGCGCGTTACGGTAAACTTGTCGTTGTTCAGGTAGCGTTTGTCCACGGCAAACATGTCCACCAGCACCACCAAAGCCAGCAAACCGACGGTCATTGTGGCGTTGAGGCGTTTGAACACGAAGGCCAGCAACACGCCCGCCGCCGCCACAATGAATAGGAAGCTTCGGAACGCATCGCCTTGCAAGGCCGAGGCCCGGTCGTCGCGCAGGGGCTTCACCACCCAGTCGCCGTAGGCTTGGGACAGTTGCTTGTCCACTTCCTCGTTGCGGAAATCGAAAAACGCGCCGCCCAGCACCGCGAAAACCAACGCCAAACCCGCCGTGAGGCCGAGGCTCCACGCCAGTGGCTTTTTGAGCGTGGCCCACGTGTGGTTGCCGCGCAGTAGTGCATCCACGGCCAACGCCGCCCCGAACGCCAGGTACACCTGTACCAGCGTCAGTGTCATGGTGACGGCGCGGAACTTGTCGAAAAAAGGCGCGTAGTGAAACAGCCAGTCGTTGAGGATAAAATGCCTGCCCCACGCCAGCATGAGCATCAGCACCGCCGAGGCCAGCAGCCACCACTTGATGCGGTCTTTGATGACGAACAGGCCCAACACGAACAGGAAAATCACCACCGCCCCGGCGTAGGCGGGGCCGCCCGTGCCCATCTGCTGCTCGCCCCAGTACAAGGCCGAACCCATCTGCTCGGCAAACTGCCGGGCCTGCGCGTCTGAAGCCCCTTGGGCAATCACTGCGTCGTACAGGGCCGAGTTCTTGCCCAATCCGCGCATCATGGAGCCGCCGCCGGAGAAATGCGGCACCAGCAGCGTGAAACTCTCGGCCTTGCCGTAGCTCCACCGGAACGCGTACTCGTAGTCAAGTCCGTTGGCGTTGGCCGCATTTTGGGCTCCGGCCGCCGGTTTCGCCGTCAGTTCCGACTTGCCCCGAATGCTTTCCTTGGAATATTCGTTGGTGGTAAGCAGCCGCGAGGCGTGTGAGCCGACAGCCAACGCCGAGGCTAAGGCCAGCACCGCCGAGGCAAAGAGGAATGTCTTGAGGCGTTTTTCGCGCAGGGCGAACACGAATTCCATCAAGGCGTACAGCCCGATGGCAAGGAACATGTAAAACGTGATTTGGACGTGGTTGCCGTACAGTTGCATTCCCAGAAACAAGCCCGCCAACGCCCCGCCGAGCCAATAGCGGCCCCGGTAGGCCAAAATCACGCCCGCCAGGATGGGCGGCATGAAGCCCACGGCTATCACCTTTGAAGCGTGTCCGGCTTCGATGTTGATGAGATTGTAGCTGCCGAACGCAAACCCGATGGCTCCCAATGCCGCCAGCCAAGCGTCAAGCCCCAAGGCCACGAGCAGGATGTAAAAGCCCACCAAGTAAAGCAACAGGTAATTGGCCGGGTCGGGGAGCAAATTCACGAAAAAACGCCCGGCCTTGGTGGTCCAACTGTTCGGGTAGTCGGAGGCGATGAGATAAGTGGGCATTCCGCCGAACATGCTGTTGGTCCAAAACGGGTAGCTGCCGGTTTTTTGGCGGTATTGGTTGGCCTCCTGCGCCGCGCCCTTGGCCTGCACAATGTCGGGCTGCTCAATGGTTTTGCCATCGAGGACGGGTGAGAAATAAACGAGGGTGATTACAAGGAACACGAGCAGGGCCAGCAGGTGCGGCAGTGCGGTTTTCAGGAGGTTGTTCATTTTTAGTCGTAAGTGGTAAGTCG
>JALOMD010000567.1 GCA_025455595.1 Cytophagales bacterium
TTGGTACATGTTCAGGCTCGGGTTTTCGGTGATCAGGTCGCGGATGCGCTTGGGCGAAAACTTCCGGTTGTCGGGGCCGCCGAACTGGTCGGGGAAGCCGTCGGAACAGAAGAACGCCGCGTCGCCGGAGCCGACGGTCAAGGTCGTGGTCACGAAATTGCTGCGGTCTTTGTATTGTCCGCCGCCAATCGGGAACTTGTCGCCTTTCACCTCCAGCAACGCGCCGTTCTGCCAGAAATACAGCGGGCGGTGCGCACCGGCATACTGCAACACGTTGGTTTTCAAATTGATTTTGCACAAGGCGATGTCCATGCCGTCGCGGGTCGAGGACGAGTCGTTGGCATCTTGCTTCAACGTGGCCGTTACGCCCCGATCCAGGCGGTCTAATATTTCGCCGGGCGTGAGGTCTTCGGCACCGTCAGTGATGTTGTTGAGCAGGAAGTAGCCGATCAGCGAAATCAACGCACCAGGAACGCCGTGGCCGGTGCAGTCAACGGCGGCAATGTACAGGTCGTCGCCTTTTTGCAAGAACCACGGGAAGTCGCCGCTCACCACGTCGCGGGGCTTGTACAGGATGAAGGCATCCGTGAAGACCTGCTTGATAAACTGGCTGTCGGGCAAAATGGCCCCTTGTATCCGCTTGGCGTAGTTGATGGACTCCGAAATCTTCTTGTTCTTGTTCGAGATTTCTATTTCGGTCGCCTTCCGCTCGGTGATGTCGTGCAGCACAAACAGCACCGACTCCACCGCGCCTTGTTCGCTGAACTCCGGGATGGCGTTGACGTTCATCACACGGTTGCCCACCGTGGACGGAAAATCCATCTCGGTGTTCAGTTTTTCGCGGCTGTCCATCACTTCGCCCAGTATGCGCCGCCAGTCGGCCACAATGGCCGGGTTCACGGTCAATTCGTCGAGGCTTTTCTGTTCAAACGTGTCTTTGCGCTGGCCGGCATAGACCTCGATCATCGGGTTGATGTAGAAAATGCGGCCTTCTTTGTTGAAGCGGATGATCAAGTCGGGCGAGTTCTCGGACAGCGACTGCATCTGGCTGCGCATCCGCTGTTCGCGTTCGGCGCGGAGGCGTTCGGTGATGTCGCTGGCGTTGATGAGAATGCCCTCGATGGCCGGGTCGTGCAGCAGGTTGGTGCCGGTGGCTTCGAGCCAAATCCGGTCGCCGTTTTTCTTGTAGTAGCTGAACTGAACCGTGTGCTTGGAGCCGGGCTGGGCCAGCAAATCCTCGAACATTTTGATGAACGACTCCTTGCCCGCGTCATGAATGTGCGTGATGTCGTCGGTACCCACCAGTTCGTCCTGCGAATAGCCCAAGATGCGGTTTACCGACGGACTGGCGTAACGGATGGTGCGGTTCTGCTCGTAAATCATGATGACTTCCGAGGCGTTTTCCAGCAGCGTCTGCAAGCGTTTTTGGGCATGCACCACCTGCTCCACTTGGTATTCAAGCTGGGTGTTGGCACGCTTCAGTTCTTCTTGCGTGGCCTGCATTTCCTCGGCGTTCTGCTGTAGTATCTCCTGCTGCTCCTGCAACTCCTGCGACTGCCGCTGCGACATTTCGAGCAGGCGGGTGGTTTTTTCGTTGACCTTTATGTTGAACACCGTGCGGGCGATGATTTCGCTCACTTCGTTGACAAACTGCACGTTGCGCGGACTGAACTTCTCGAACCCGGCAAACTCCAACGCGCCGTACACCACTTTCTCGCTGCCGATGACGGTCATCAGCGGCACCACCAGCAGGCACTTGGGCTTGCGGTCGCCGAGCAGGCCGGAAGTGACGGTCACGTAGCTGTCCGGGATTTCGGTGCGCAGGATGGTGTCGCGTTCGGCGGCGGCTTGGCCCACCAGCCCTTCGGCAAAGCGGAACTTGGCTTTCAGGTATTTTTTCTTATTGTAGGCATAGCTGGCCTTCATTTCGAGCAAAAACTTGCCTTCCTCTTCGTCATTGACTACGTAAATGGCCCCTTGGATGGCCCCGATTTTGCCCGTCAGGTACGACACCACTTGGTCGCTGAGTTGCTCCAAGTCGTTGGTCGACCGCAGGATATTGCCGATTTCGGCCACGCCAGTCACAATCCAGTTGCGTTCTTCGTCACGTTTGGCCGACTCCTGGATGCTGTCGCGCATGTTGAGCAGGGCCAAGCCGAGCATGTCGTCATTGCTCATGGGCTGGAACTGGGCCTTGAACTCACCTTCCCCGATTTTGTGGGCGAAATCGGCGGTTTTGTGCAGGCCGTCCACCAAGCGGTTCATGGTGTCGGTCATTTCGCCAAACTCGTCGTCGCTTGATTTTTTGATTTTTTCGGGCAAAACGCCTTGGCCGAGCAGGTTCATGGTAGCCTTCAGGGTTACCAACTGGCGGGTGAGCAGCCGCGAGAACAGGACAGCAGCCAGCAAGGCCAACAAGATGGCCGCAGCACTGACAGCAACGGCAATGGCGGTTATCTCGTTGAGTGCAACGGCTTGGGTAGCCAAATAATACCCGGCGAAAATGATAATTCCTGCTACGGCTATACACACACACAAGACGAGCAAGGTGATTTTGGTGCCGATTTTTAGTCTTCTGAGCATATATTTAATTCAGAATTAAGGATCACGTTATGCGTATCGGAAATCTGTTGTTTTCTGTTTTTTCGACAGATTTTCTATTGGCTATGCGATTGGCGTTTTAGACAAAAAATGCTCAAAACGCTTTTCTATTCCCTGTATTACAATGTGTGGCAAGTATCTGACTCTCGGTTGCTTGCATTTTGATTCCGACTGACCACTGACGACTTTGTACTTACTTCAAACCATCATGGCTATCTCCTCATTGGCAAACTGGTCGGCGAGGCGTGGGCCGGCCAAACGGGCCACTTCTTCCACGTAAGCCTGCCCGGCCGGAGTGAAGGCTTGGAACGAGGCGATTTCGGCCACGGCCACCACTTGACCGTCGTGCAGCACGGGCACAATGAGCAGTTCGGCCGGAGCCGCTTTGCCCAAGCCCGACAGGATGTTCACGTAGCCCTCCGGCACGTTCTTGATGACCACCGGTCGGCCCTCTTTCGCAACCTGTCCGGCCAGTCCTTCGCCGAATTCATAGTGAAACGTCTTGCTTTCGGCGATGTGGAACGCGTAAGTGGCGAACAGTTCCAACACGCGGCGACCTTCGTAGCGTTTGGCTATGTAAAACGCCGCCTGCGAAGCTTCCAAGTCGCGGCAGATTTTAACCAAAACCTGCTCAAACACCGGCTTCAGCGACGTGGCTTCTTGGCGCAGCAGGCTTTCGATTTGATGTGTGCTGCCAGTCATGCCGACGGTTGCCTCGGTAGT
>JALOMD010000025.1 GCA_025455595.1 Cytophagales bacterium
CCCACCCCGGCCCTCCCCAAGGGGAGGGAGAAAAGTAGGCGGCAGTGGCGTTTTAGGCAAAATTCGCTCAAAAACACCACTGCCGTCCGCTTACTGCCACTGCCTGCTTTTTCTCCTCCCCCCTGGGGGAGGCCGGGAGGGGGCTTCTACTTAAACGCCGGGATGCCCGTAATCTCGTTGCCGAGGATGAGCAGGTGGATGTCGTGGGTGCCTTCGTAGGTGACGACTGACTCGAGGTTCATCATGTGGCGCATGATGGGGTACTCGCCGGTGATGCCCATGCCGCCGTGGATTTGCCGGGCTTCGCGGGCGATGTTCAGGGCCATCTCCACGTTGTTGCGCTTGGCCAGCGAAATCTGCGCCGTGGTGGCCTTGCCTTCGTTTTTCAGCACGCCGAGCCGCCAGCAGAGCAGTTGCGCCTTGGTGATTTCGGTGAGCATTTCGGCCAGTTTTTTCTGCACCAGTTGGAAGCCCGCAATCGGACGGTCGAACTGGATGCGTTCCAAGGCGTAGCGGCGGGCCGAGTCGTAGCAGTCCATGGCTGCCCCCACGGCTCCCCACGCGATGCCGTACCGCGCCGAGTCGAGGCACTGCATGGGGCCGCGCAGGCCGTCGGCACCGGGCAGCAGGTTTGCTTTGGGCACCCGCACGTTGTCAAACACCAGTTCGCCGGTGACCGAAGCCCGCAACGACCATTTGTTGTGGATTTCGGGCGTACTGAAGCCTTCCATGCCGCGTTCCACCACCAGTCCTTTGACGCGACCGTTTTCGTTTTTGGCCCAAACCACCGCCAAATCGGCGTAGGGCGAGTTGGAAATCCACATTTTGGAGCCGTTGAGCAGGTAATGGTCGCCTTCGTCAGTAAAGTGCGTTTTCATGCCCGACGGATTGGAGCCGTAGTCGGCTTCCGTCAGGCCGAAGCAGCCCAGCAACTCGCCCGAAGCCAGGCCGGGCAGGTATTTGCGCCGCTGCTCTTCACTGCCGAATGCATAGATCGGATACATGACCAGCGAACTCTGCACCGACACCGTTGACCGCATTCCCGAATCGCCGCGTTCGATTTCCTGCATGATGAGGCCGTAGGCGATTTGGTCGAGGCCGCCGCCGCCGTATTCTGTCGGAATGGTCGGCCCGAACGCCCCGATTTCGCCGAACTTGCGCACCATGTGTTTCGGAAACTCGGCCCGCTGGGCGTATTCCTCGATGATGGGCGAGATTTCTTTTTTCACGAACGTCCGCACGGCATCGCGGATGAGTTTGTGTTCGTTGCCGAGCAGGTCGTCAATCTGGTAGAAATCCGGTGCCTCGAAGTTGTCTTGGCTGTGCCGGATATGCACTTGCGATTCGGATGCGGTTGTTTGCATAGCTTCGATTCGTTTATCGTTTTGCGTTTAACGTTTGGCGTTTTGGGCAAAATTTGTTTAAAACGCATAGAAATATCCGTCATTGCGAGCCTCGTAGCGATAGCGGAGAGGCGTGGCAATCTGTTCGTCACAAGCTCGGCCAAGGCCTCAGACACCGACGCGTCCAGCCCAATCCGAGCCTTGGGGAAGCGTGTTTGCCGAGCCTGTGGGAGTGAGATTGCCACGACCCTCCGCTTCGCTGCGGGCCTCGCAATGACGGACATTTCTTTAGAGACTGTTTGCGTTAATTTTTCGGAAGCGAAAAGAGCGGATTTTTGCGCGAGGCGAGCCGTTTTCGAGAGGCGTAGCCGGAGGCTACGGGTCGAGAAAACGGCGAAAGCCTGCCCCGACTTGTCGGGGGCGCAGCCAAAAAGCCGCCTTTGCAGCCCGAAAAATTAATTCAAACAGTCTCTTAGGCTTTTTAGGCGTTTTTTGCTCAAAACGCTTTGGTTGTCGCCTCGATTCAAAGTTACGCCTTTCGGTTCGGAAAACACGCTGTTTTGTGTCCAAACAAAAAAACCCGGACAGCACGGGGCCGTCCGGGGAGTAAATGCTTGCGATGCGGCCGACTTATTCAGCGGCTACGGCTACAGGCTGGGCCATCGGTTCGATGGATACGAACGAACGGCCTTTGAAGCCTCTGCGGAAAACCACGCGGCCGTCAACCAACGCAAACAGCGTGTGGTCTTTGCCGATGCCCACGTTTACGTCGGGGTGGTGCTTGGTGCCCCGCTGCCGTACGATGATGTTGCCGGCTTTCACCACTTGGCCGCCGAATTTCTTCACGCCCAAGCGTTTGCTGTGTGACTCGCGGCCGTTTTTGGAACTACCGGCCCCTTTCTTGTGTGCCATATCTTTATGAAGTACGATTTACAAGGTACGAAGTACGATTTCAATTCAGAATTATGAATCCTGAATTTAGAATTGACGTCCCGACAGGTCGGGATTGCTTAGAACGCTTTCGGTTTCCGTCAGTAGTTTTGTAAAATGACAAAGAAACACTGACGACTAACCACTGACGACTTTTTTACAGCGAAATGCCGTTGATCATGATTTTGGTGTACTGTTGCCGGTGGCCGTTTTTCTTGCGGTAACCTTTGCGGCGTTTCTTTTTGAAGACGATGATTTTCTCGCCTTTCACGTGTTCCAATACGGTGGCTGCCACCGAGGCTCCCGATACTGTCGGCACACCTACCGACACATCCCCGCCGTTGTCAACAAGCAATACCTTGTCGAATGTCAGGGCAGCGCCGGTTTCTGCGTCAAGCTTGTTGACGTAGAAGTAGCGGTCTTTCTGGACTTTCACCTGCTGACCTGCGATTTCTACAATTGCGTACATGATTTTTTGGATAAATACAGTTTTTGAAAAATGGGACGCAAATATAGGCATTGCAGTTGAAAAAGCAAAGGAAGATGGTTGGAAAAATCAGCCCCCACCCAGCCTCCCCCGAGGGGGAGGTGAAAGGGGGATTGTGGAAGTCGGATTGTAGAGTACCGCGTTTTGGGCAAAAATTGCCCAAAACACCTTTCTTTTTCACCCTCCCCTTGGGGAGGGCCGGGGTGGGGCTAATTGTTAACCATCCCCACCGCAATCTTGGCCGAGAGGAGGCTGAGCGGAATGCCGCCGCCGGGATGTACGCTGCCGCCCACGAAGTACAAATTCTTGATGCGGCGCGACTTGTTGTTGTGCCGCAAAAAGGCGGCGTAGCGGTTGTTTGAACTGGTGCCGTACAAGGCCCCCTGGCTCGACGAGGTGCGGGCTTCGATGCTGCGCGGGTCAAGCACGTGCTCGCAGGCGATGAGCGGGGCAATGTCGGTCTTGAGCATCCGGCTCAGTTTCTGCAAAATGTGGCGGCGGGCTTCGTTGACGATGCCGTCCCAGTCTTGCCCCGAATTGTTGGGTACGTTGATCATCGTGAACCAGTTTTCGCAGCCGGGCGGCGCGTCGTCGGGCTTGTATTTGGATGTGATGTTGATGTAAACCGTCGGGTCGCTTGAAACGGTCTTTTTCTCGAACAGGCAGGCAAATTCCTCGCGGTAATCGCGGCTGAAGAAGATGTTGTGCAAATCCAGCTCGAAAAACGGCTTGCGGATGCCCCAGTAGAAAATCAACGCCGAACTCGACTTGGGCTGTTCCAGGATGCGGCTCGGTGCCTTCACGCCGGGCAGCAGTTTGCGGTAGGTGCTCACCACGTCCATGTTGCTCACTACTACGTCAAAAGACTCGTAGGCCGTCATGGCACGGCCGCCTGTCTTTTCGGGACGAATGCCCACGGCCTTTCTGTTCAGCACCACGATTTCGGCCACGCGGGTGTTGTAGCAAAACACCACGCCGAGGTCTTCGGCCAGCCGCACCAAACTCTGGGTGATGTCGTACATGCCGCGCATCGGGAAAAACGCGCCGATGTTGTACTCCAAGTGCGGGATGATGTTCATGATGCCCGGCGTTTGGTACGGGTCGGAGCCGTTGTAAGTGGCGTAGCGGTTGAAGAGCTGCACCACACGCGGGTCTTGGAAATGCGCCTCGTTCACTTCGTTCATGGTCTTGAACACATCGAGGCGGGGCAGGTGCCAGTAACCGCGCAGGGCATCGGCGTTGAGCCAAGTGCCGGGCGAGTGCAACGAACGTTGCAAAAACAACCCGGCGGCCACTTTGTATTTGAACGCACTGTTGCGCAAGTAGGCTTTTACGCTGTCTTTGCTTTGTCCGGTTTTTTTTTCGATTTCCTCGGCAAACGCGTCCGCGTCTGCGTAGGCGCGGACGTGGGTGCCGTCTTCGTAGAAATACTCGCAAATGACGGGCAACTTGCCGTAGGTAAAGTAGTCGGCGGGGTTTTTGCCAGCCACGATAAACAGGTCTTCGACCAACTGCGGCATGGTGAACAGCGACGGCCCGGCATCAAACCGGTAGCCGTTGAGTTCAAATTCGGAAAGCTTGCCGCCCGGAAACGCGTTCGCCTCGAACACCGACACCCGGTAACCGCGTGCCGCCAACCGGATGGCCGCCGCAATGCCCGCAATGCCCGCTCCGATAACGGCCGCTGTTTTACGATTCATAGTTGTGTAGTTGTAGGGTTTGTTGTCTTGGCAGGGCTTGTTGTAACCACAAACATAGTACGTTAATTCATGATTACGAACCCGGCACCCAGAATTCTACGCTGCCGCTACCCTGATTAGCAAGGTCTTACGAAAAACCCAAGTGCGCCAACAAGCGAAAACTTAGGTTGAAATTACGGCAAGAAACCGGTGTGTCGCACTTTGGGAACGGCCGTTTTGGACAAAAATCGCTCAAAACGCCTTCTACTGGTTGAAAAACACTACACGAATTGAACAACCCGAATAAGTTTGAACAGACCCGAATCCCGTACGTGATTGCGTTTCAAGCAAAAATTGAGCAAAAGTCGCTCAAAACGCTCCCAAATTCTGAATTTCTAATGATGACAAGTGCCAAGTCGTTAGTCATACTACTGGAGAAAAGACGAAAGAGCAAAGAAAAAAGAGCGGCCCGGCAAACCCTCTTTTCTCTTTTGTCCTGTAGTGTGCGCAAGACTAAAGACGTACGACTCACGACATTTTGGTATGGGTTCCTAATTGCTCAAGCACCCAGCGCATCTCGCGTTCAATAGAGGCGAGCAGGTTGGTTTTCAGGGCGGGCGGCAGCACTTCCCAAGTGTAGGTTTCCACTTCCAAATGGCGTGTAAACGGCTCGTTTTCAGGACTTTTCAACACGCGTAGCGTTTCCACAATGTCGGCTTGGGTGGACTGGAGCAGGCTGTAATCCTGCACGAAAACCGGCACGTGAAAATGCGTGCGCCATTCGGCCAGTGCCGGGTCGTGGATGTGCGGCAATGCGTCGGGAAGGTCAGGATATTGTCTGATTCTGAATTCTGAATTGGCTTCGCCGAACTGACGTTTCTGGATTCTGAATTCAGAAGCCGAAACTTGGTGTAGATAAGTGGACTCGGCCAGCTCGCCGAAGGCTTTTGCGTGGGCGGTGCGGTCGGCGGGCAAGTCGGCTTTCAAGGCGGCACTGATTTGCAGCTTGCCGATGCGAATGCCCGCCGCATCGAAGGTTCGCAGGGCCTCGGCCGGGTTTTCGTACATCACCGCAAAGTGGCACACATCGTAGCAGAGCCGCAGGTGCTGGCGGGCCAGTTCCTCGGCGTTTTCCGCCTTGATTCTCAGCCCGTCCATCAAATACGTAGTCACTGCCGGAATCAGTTCTTGGTTGAAGAAGCCCACCGTATCGGCCACGTGGTCTATCAGTCCGTCCGGTTCCGGCTCAATGTCCAGATGCACCGTCACGCCCGTCTCCGAAGCAATGGTGGCAAGTTCTTTCACGGTTTCGGCCAAGTGCAGGCAACCGGTTGTAATCGCCTCGTTCAGAGCCGCTTCGGTGGTGTGCCAAGGCCGGTAAGTGAGCGGCGAAGTCGAGATGCCCGCCTCCGCCGATTGGTTCGGCAGTTGAGCCAAGATGCGGGCCAGCCGCACGGTGTAGTCACGGCGTTCGGGGGTTGTCCAGTCGGGGCGGTGTACGTCGTCTTTCACGCGTTGCCGATGGAAGCCGCCGTACGGGAACCCGTTCATGGTGAACACGTACAAGCCGTTGTCCGTGAGCCAATTGCAGAACGCTTGGATTTCTTCTTTTTTTGCCAAAACGCGACTGGCTTGGTCGGAAAGCCGCAGCCCGATGCCCAACGGCGCGGCGGGCGAAAGCAACTGCTTCAGCGGCGGCACGTATTCGCGCAGGCTCTGGAACACCTCGTCCCACGTTTCGCCGGGATGGATGTTGGTGCAGTACGTCAGGTGGATGTCGCGACCGATGTGCATGGCGTTCCCGCCGACGCGGGATTTATCAATACCGCCCAGTGCGGCATCTTTGATTTAAGAAAAATTTGGCAAAATCGGCAATAATCAAAGTTTTTCAATCTCGTCGCGGCCCAAGCCCGTGTACCGCATGATTTTCTCGGTCGGCTCTCCGTTGCGCTTCATCTCGGTTGCCACTTGGCGTACGCCCTCCTGCAAACCTTGTGACGTAGCCGTGTCAAGCGCATTGTGCAGGTCTCGGTAGTACTTCAAACTTGATTCGTACACGCGGCGGTCATCGGGATTCATTTTGGCAATTTCAGCGGCTTGGAAAAGGCGTTCAAAAACCCTTTCCTGCAACGCAGCCGGACGACTCTCCAAAACAGAAAGATTCTTCAAAACATAAAGCCATTTGTCGAACTTCGTTTCGAGTTCAGTTTCGTTCTTATTGAACTTTGGCAATTCGAGATAAATGTAGGTCAACTTATTGTAAAACACCCGACCAGTATCCTGTTCGATCAACTTCACAATGTGAAAGTGCTTTTCCAGGTCATCGAAAGTGAAATTGAGGATGCCGATGGTATAAACGGCCTTCAACTCGAAATTCCAGTCGCCGCGCTGGGCTTGTTCCTGAATAGCGAAAGTGCTGTAATACAGGCTTCTGTCCTTAAAGTAATCCTGTTTGGCTTTTTGCAACTCGACGATGAATTTCTCACCCCTTTCGCTTTCGCAATACAGGTCGAAAATCACCTTGCGGTCAAGGTCTGACGAGCCAAGATGCTCGGTTTTCAGATACGTGAGCGTAGCAATGGGGGCTTGTTCGCCAGCCAGCAGCGTATTCAGGAAGTCTATGAGCAAGTCCTTGTTAGGTTCCTCGCCGAACAACTTTTTGAAACCGAAATCCGAAAACGGATTAATGTATTTCTCGACCATTTTTGCAGAATTTTCCTTGATTTTTGCCCAAAACGCGAACAAACGGATTTGTCGCCACAGGCACGCTTTCGTACAAACAAGCGTTTTGGGCAAATTTTGCTTAAAACGCCTTTGCTAACCACTGACCACTTACGACTAAGTACCCAGCCTTGAGTAGTTAGTCTTGAGTCTTGAGTAAAAAAACAGGGTATAATGCATTGAAAACCTGTGTATTAAAAATGAATTTTCTTTTCAAAACAGGTTAAACTAAATACGTACGGGCATTTAACCGCTGACCACTTACGACTAACCACTCGCCACTGGCGACTTGACGACCCGTTCGGCCAGTACGGCGATGGATTCTTCCACCAACCGTTCGTCCATCTCGTGTACTTCCACGCCCTTGCCGATGTGTTCGAGGAGCATAATGGTGAGCCGTCCACCGAGGTGCTCGCGAAACTCGTGCAAACCTTGAACCACAGTCAGTTGTCCGTTTGTCCGAACCGATAATTCGGGTGCGTACAGGTCAAAGCCGAGGTGCTCGAGTAGTAACAAGATTTGTTCCAAATCACCCGCCGACAATCGGCCTGACAAGTGCGAATACACGCTGTCCACGGCAATGCCCACAGCCACTGCCTCGCCGTGGCGGATGCGGTAGCCGGTGAGGGCTTCCAGTTTGTGGGCCGCCCAGTGGCCGAAATCCAGCGGCCGCGACGAACCCATCTCAAAAGGGTCGCCGCTGGCGATGTGGTTGAGGTGCAACTCGGCGCAACGGTGGATGAGTTGCTGCATGGCGGCCATGTCGCGGGCCGTGAGCCGGGCGGCGTTTTGGCATAAAAAATCAAAAAACGCCGCGTCTTTGATCAGCGATACTTTCACCGCCTCGGCCATGCCGCCGCGCCAGTCGCGGTCGTCCAAGGCGACGAGGAAGTCGAAGTCGTTCAGCACGGCAAAAGGCGGCGCAAACGTGCCGAGGAAGTTTTTTTTGTTGAATGCGTTGATGCTGTTTTTCACACCCACACCCGAGTCGTTCTGGGCCAGTACGGTGGTGGGCACACGCACCAACCGCACGCCCCGGTGCGACACCGCCGCCGCAAAACCGGCCATGTCCAGCACGGCCCCGCCGCCCGCCACCACCATGTACGAATGCCGGTCAATGCCGTGGTCGTTCACGGCCCGCTCGATGCGTTCGGCCCACTCGGTGGTGTTTTTGCACGCCTCCCCGCCGGGCACTACCAGCGGCTCGCCGCTCAACCGGAATGCATCGCGGTAAACTTCGGCATAGGCTCGGATTTGCCCCAGCAGTTGCGGATGGGCTGCCGCCACGCCGCCGTCCACCACAAAAAACGCCTTGGGCGGCTGTCCGCTCTCCGATGGACGCAATGTGTCGGCCAAAAGCGGATTTTCGGGCCGGAAAAGGCCGTTGGTGAAATGGACGGGATATTGGAAGCGGACTTGAAACTGCTGGAAAAGGGAATGCATATTACGGGATGATAAGTATTTAGCCGTTAGTAGTCAGCTATTAACTTTTGGCTTTTAGCAAAAAGCTGATTGTCAGTGATTTGAACTTACTTAACTGATGTTGCGCAGCGTTTTGCGCAAAATTTGCCTAAAACGCTGCGCAACATCAGTACTTGACAGAAATTGACTCATACAGAAATTGATTGGTGTTGTTTTCGGTGTGCGAAAACAGATGATGCAATTGATTTTCAATTGCAGACAACTGCATTTTATTGATGAGCAAGTATTCACTCGTATTTGGCTCAATCTATTATTCGACTTATCAAATAAGTGCTTGGCCGTTAGTAGTCAGCCTTTAGCAAAACAGTATAATATGCTTGATTTCAACAACTTACAAATAGTTTCAAGCAAAAAATACGTGAAACTATTTGTGACCAGGCACTTAGACGTAAATATTTGAAAATAAATGCTTTAGTCAGCCTCTTTCGCTCAAAACTGATAGCTAAAAGCTGATAGCTAAAAGCCAATAGCCAATTACTCAGCACTTACACAGCTACTTTCTCGGCATACAGCAGTCCGGCAAAGGCTTCCAGAAACACATCAGCCTCCGCCTTCTTCAATGCCAGCGATGGCAGCAGCCGGATGGTTGTTTTGCCTGCGTATCCTGTAAAAACATGATGTTCAAACAAAAGTTTTTTGCGAATTTCCTCCATGCTGTTTTCCATCTCAATGCCGATCATCAAACCGCGTCCGCGCACCTCTTTCACACCCGGCAGACTTTTTACATTGTCCATGATATAATCACCGACAATTGCCGCGTTCTCAATCAGGTTTTCTTGTTCCATCACGTCCAGCACAGCGATTCCGGCGGCGCAAGCCAAGTGGTTGCCGCCGAAAGTGGTGCCCAACATCCCGTGCGTCGCCTTGAATTTCGGGTGAATCAGTACGCCGCCGATGGGGAAGCCGTTGCCCATGCCTTTGGCGGTGGTCATCAGGTCGGGCTGCACGTCATAGTATTGGTGCGAAAAAAACTTGCCGCTGCGTCCGTAACCGCATTGCACGCTGTCCAGAATCAGAACCGAGCCGAACTTGTCGCATAGTTCGCGGGCTTTTTGCAGAAACGCGCCGCTGGTGACATTGATGCCGCCCACGCCTTGGATTCCCTCCACAATCACCGCACAGATTTCGTCGTTCATCGCCGCTTCCAGTGCTTCCGCATCATTGAACGCAATAAACTGCACGTGTGTGTTGTCATTAATCGGAGCCACGATGTGCGGGTTGTCCGTAACAGCCACGGCTCCGGCAGTGCGGCCGTGAAACGCTTTCCTGAACGCAATCACTTTTTTGCGGCCATTGAAAAACGAAGCCAGTTTCAGGGCGTTTTCATTGGCCTCGGCACCGGAATTGGCCAAAAACAAATGATAATCTTCGTAGCCCGACAGTCTGCCCAACTTGTCGGCCAGTTCCTCCTGCATCGGAATCTGAACCGAATTGGAATAGAAGCCGATTTTCTGTAACTGGTCAGTCAGTTTCTGTACATAATGCGGGTGCGTGTGCCCGATGGAAATCACCGCGTGGCCGCCGTACAAATCCAAGTATTTCGTGCCGTTTTTGTCCCAAATGTAGCTCCCTTGGCCGCGCACCGGCTCAATGTCATAGAGAGGATATACGTTGAAAAGCTGCATGGCTAAATTGTTCGGTTTATTGTTCGGTTTCTGAAAAGTCAACGCCCGCGTAGAGGTCTTTCAACGGCACGGATACAGCCATGCTCTGTAGCGTCAGAACAGCTTCCGGCCCGATCAAGATTTCCTGCTCCCACTTGCTCGGACTGATTTTGCGGTAAACAACGGCTTTCGGCGTGTCCTGCCAAATGATCACGTAATCCTGCAAACTCTCCAACGTCTGGTATTCCTCCAACTTGTCCGACTTGTCTTTGGCCGCTGTTGATTTGGACAGTACCTCCACCAGCAGCAGCGGGTTAAGCACTTGGTGCTGCCGGTTGCGCTGTTCTTGGGTCTTATCGACAACCACGACATCGGGTTCGCGGGCATTGCCCGTATCTGCAATGAAAACGGCGGTTTTCTGTCCGTAAGCTCGGAAAACCTTTGTTTTTCCAAGAAGCACGAGCAACTCAATCAAATCCGCGATAATGATGTCATGTTTTTGGGTAGGTATATCGAAACGTGTGGTGGTGAGTTGTCTTTCGTCGAAGTCGTCGCTTAACACGTAGTCAATCAGACTGTCGTCCACGGGTTCGTTGCCGTGTACGGGTATGATTTCGCCGTTCACCCACTCGAAGTTGCCGAAGTCGTTCATGCGTTCGGCGAACGCAACGTAGTCTTCCATCGTATATACTTTGTGCGTAATCATCGCTGTCAATGTTTTGGTTGGCGGGAGTTTTCCCGCTTCGTATGAATTTGTCAAAAATTACCTGAAACGGCTTTTCCTCTGTTCCTGAAGCCGTTTCAGGTAATTTTCACTAAATTCACCTGTAAAAGATCGATTTTTAACTGAAAATTTCGTTCAAATCAATTGAAATCCCGGTGACGGAATCCGTGAGTATGTCTTCGTGAAAAACCTTGATTTTGTTGTCAGGCAAAATCACGTAAATCGTCTGTAGCGGCGGAATCACCAGCCAACAGGATTGCACTCCAGCCGAGAAATAGTCTCTGAATTTTTCCAAAATTTCTTCCACGGTTTGCGAGTAAGAAATGATCTCGACAGCCGTAATGGGTACTTCGCTCACCTTCACTTCTTCTTGTGTCCAGTTGACAGGGGCTTTTGGGAAAATACACAAGTCAGGAACATAAGGCTTAATGTCGGATAGATTGAGTGTCACTTCTGATGCTGGTTCATATTTGTCACCGTACCTGATAGAAATCGCGGTGCTGATTCTGCTCTGCAAAATTCCGTGTTGTCTGCTGGGCGTGGGTTTTCCTCTCTCGGTTTCGTATTCAGAAACTTCCTGTTTTTCAATGGTTTCCATACGATTCAAGTTTTAAGGTTTCTCAAATATACCATTCTGAATCAGGATTTTCAGGATTGACAGGAAAAACAGGATTAGAGTGGGCAAAAGTTTGCAAGTCTTTACGTTTTAGGCAAAAAATGGTCAAACCGCTTGCGCCCCAGTTACAAGCACGAGCCTGCTTTTACATAATCCTTGTGGTTTTTCAAAATCCTGTTTTTCCTGTCAATCCTGATCCTGATCAAAATGCCACCGGCTTCAGGCGCAGCCCGGCGGTTTCGTCCAAGCCGAAGAGCAGGTTCATGTTCTGAACGGCTTGACCCGACGCGCCTTTGGTCAGGTTGTCAATCACGCTGGTAATCAGCAGTTGGTCATCGTGTTTTTCTATATGCAATAGACATTTGTTCGTATTGGTTACCAGTTTTACGTCTATTTCACTGTCTGTCACGTGTGTGAACGGATGGCTTTTGTAGAAGTCCGAGTAAATTTTCTTCGCGTCGTCTGTCGAGCCGGCAAAAGTTGTATAGACACTCGCCAGAATGCCGCGTGTGAAATTGCCTCTGTACGGGACAAAGTTGATTTTCTGCGCAAAATCCGTTTGCAGTTGCGTCAAGCTACGGCGAATTTCTTTCA
>JALOMD010000568.1 GCA_025455595.1 Cytophagales bacterium
GGCAGGCTTGTCGGGACGCATTCTGTCTTGAATCGCGGATTCGCACGGATGGCGCGGATTACACGGATAAATAGCTGGACTTGACTTTTCCCCATGCCCTATGCTCTATGCTTATGCTCTATGACCCATGCCCTCACTTCTCGTTCGCATTCCAAATGTCGTGGGTGGTTTTCCACGTGCCGTCGGGTTGGCGTTGAAGGATGTTGAGGTACTTGGCCGTTGACCGCACCGCTGTGCCGCCCGACTTGGGCGTGACGGTCACTTCGGCGAAACCGCGTCCGTAGGCCAGGTCGCCGTCCACTTTCACTTCGTCGTAGCGGCTGTCGAGTTGGGTCTTGTTCGCGTCGAAAATGGCTTGGTAGTAGGCTTGCACGGCTTTTTGTCCGGTCAATGTGGGCGAGTCGGGCGGCATCAGCACGGCGTTGTCGATGAAGTGCTTTGCAATGCCCGCCGCATCGCCGCGCACGAAGGCGGCGGCCCGGTCGCTGCTCATGGCTTTGATGGCGGCCACGTCAGCCTCGGTACCGTTCGGCTTGTTCGGACTGCACGCCGCCGAACAAACGGCAACGAGAAGGAGTCGGAAGCTTAAAAAACACAGCCGTTTGGGGAATATTTTCGTGGTTTTCATGGTTCTTTCAACGGATGGATTGTAAGTGCTAAGTCATTAGTAGTTAGTCATTGGTCTTTAGCAAAATAAAAAGAAATTTAAATGTTTGATAGTCAGCATTTTGTGGCGAATTCGCATTGTTTGAAATTTGTGTTTTGGCCGTTCCCGCTTGTTGCGGGATTTGACAATTCTTGTCCAAAACGGCAAACTGAAGACTGTAAACCGAAAACCACAAACTGAAAACATTAAACGAACTTGCTGAAACTGAACCTGCCGCCTTACGACCACCAAGTGGTTCGGAAAAACAACAAGCTGTACATTTTCGACCGGCTGCGGCACAAGTATGTCTATCTTACGCCCGAAGAATGGGTGCGGCAGCATTTTGTACATCTGTTGATTGGCGAATATAAGTATCCGCCGTCCCTCATCAAAGCCGAAAGCAGCCTGCGTTACAACCAATTGCCCAAACGCGCCGACCTGCTGGTGTTCGACCGCGCCGGACAGCCGTTTCTGCTGGTGGAATGCAAGGACACCGGCGTGCCGCTGGACGACGTGGTGCTGCAACAGGCCGTCCGCTACAACCGTGTGATTGGGGCGCGGTACTTGGTGTTGGTCAACGGGCTGGAGTGGCAGTGCTACGAGGCCGACTTGGCAACCGGTGCACTGGTGTTGATGTCTGATTTGCCGCCGTTCTCGCCCGCTGAATTACCGTCTTGAGTATTGCTTATCGGCGTTTTGGCAAATTTTGCCTAAAATGCAAAATATTTTGTTCGTATCGGTGAGAATAATATATCAGCTGTTGGGGAGGTGATAAATAACCCGTTAGCAATCTTGGAAAAGGTATGCCTTCAACTCATTGGTCGGTTTCGAAGAAACTGCAACACGAAAAATATAATAGAGATACTATAGGCTGATAATCAATCAGTTATAAGTTACGTTTTGGGCATTTCTTGCCCAAAACGCCCTTTCTTGCAGAAATTCTTTCGCGAAAATTACGTAACTCGATCATTTTCAGCCCATAGTAATTCTAATAAAATATTTTAAAATCGCTAATAAATACAAAAAGTACGACAAAAATTCCGCATACTTGGAAGTTAGCAGCAAGTTTAAATACCAACGAAAATGACAGAAACACTATCACTTGAAAAACAGGTTGGACTAGCTGAAACACAAGGTAGCTTAGAAGAGATTAGTGCATTAGTCGTAAAACTCTATGAAAAAAATGATGATGATGCATTAGACCTATGTGTGAAATTGGCAATGTCTGACTTTGGTGGTATAACAATGAAAATGGACTTTCAAAATATTGTTGCATTAGGAACACTACATTGGGGACCAAAAGGCATTATTCGATTAGGTGAAGCAACTATCAAAGCAAATTCATATAGACCAATAAACAACGTGAGTAACCTTTTGAGTCATATTTCAAGTAAGACACTTACTGACTTTATGTTCTCAAAATTCAATTTCCAAAACGTTATTCAGCTTGATTTGTCAAGTGAAAAGTATAAGACAGATGAGTGGACAAAGACCGCAAAAAAAGTTTTGATTGACCTCGTTCAATCGGTGGAGACTGAAGAAAAGTTTCCAATTGGAATCACAAATAATATTGGATTTTTAATTAATGAAAATGCTGCTGAACATATTTTTGCTGCTTTAATTGCTCGTTGGTTCAATTTTAGCTCGACTGGGTTGCAGGCATTTTCAGATTTAGTACACTCTTCAGGAAAAGCGGAAATTGAATATCAAAATTTTCTAACTGCTAATCCATACATACTTGAGCCGTTTCATGCACAAATATGGTCAAAGCCTAAATTCGGTGAAGAGTTGATCCCCGATTTTCTGATTCGCTCTATGGACAATAACTACACAGTTGTTGAAATAGAACAAGCAGATTTCGCTATTATGACAAAAGCAGGTGAGTTATCAGCCAAAACAACACATGCTAAAAGACAAGCATTGGATTTTAGAGATTGGGCTATCAATAATAGTCTTTATGCAACAAAAAAATATTCTGGAATTTACAGACCATACTGTTTGGTAGTAATAGGAAAAGAGTCCGAATTAAATGAGATGCAGGTGCAACGGCTAAAACAAGAAAACGAATCAACACAAGGAATATTAAAAATCGTTGGGTTTGATTGGCTACTGAATCGTGCAAAATCAACTCTTGACAATATGGTAAATTTTGGCTTTGAAAGACAGACCTTTCAAGAAGCAGTAAAGGAATAAAACTTGCTGCTAACACCGGTTTTGCGTCAGGCGGGCTGATGTGCAAACTTACGGCTTTGTGCTTCTATTCAGGTTTAGTGCTGGTTGACAGCTTTATGCTCCAAAACCCGCCCGAACGCAAAGACCGAAAACGTTTGCTGCACCTGTTTCCACAATTCCTAATCAATACTTCACAAGCAAACAAAAAAACCAGCAAGCGTTTTTAGCAAAAATTACTTAAAACGCCTGCCGGTCAAAAACCGTATGCGCAGTTAGTGCGTTTCTGTAGGTTAAACGGCAGTAACAAGGCGTTTTGGGCAAAAAACGCTCAAAACGTCAATCAACTTTCCAATCTTTTCAACCTTCCAATTTTTGAATATTTAACATCATGCGTCCGACATTTCTGATAATCCGCCTTTGCAAAATACTTTCTTGGTTGGCTGTGTTGGCTTTCCTGTTGTACATCTACTACTATTTGCCGGAGCAAATCGCCATTCACTACACAAATCGCCATTCACTACAACGAAGAAGGCGTGCCCGACAACTTCCTGAGCCGGGAAGTGTTCTTCTACGTGGTTTCCATTTTTACAATAATCCTCAACGTGCTGCTGTCGCTGATTGGGCGGATGTTGCTGGGCTTGCCGGGAGTCATTTTGCCCGTACCCAACCGCAATTATTGGCTGGCCGATGCCGAACGCCGCGAACACTTGATGTACGTGTTGCGCAACTGGATAAACAGTTTTGCCGCCGCGCTGAACGTGTTCATTCTGATGATGCTCTTCGTGACGCTGCGACTGCACACCAACCAACGCGTTTTCCTGAGTGATTTCACGTGGGTGCTGTTCGCCGGGCTGGCCTTGCTCATCGGATGGGCGGTGTATTTGCCCATCCGTTTGCGGGTTACAAGTCCGAGCTTAATTCAGAATTCAGAATTGTAAATTGAAAATCAACATGACAAGCCGCTTCATTCAGGGCGGAATGCGTTGGTTGCCGTGAGTGAAAAGCGAACCATCATGCCTATCACTGTAAAACCACTGGTCGAAACACAAAAAGAGGTCGGGTTGAGGGGAGTTCTTGGCTTCTGTTCATCCGACTTTTTAGAGACTGTTTGAATTAATTTTTCGGAAGCGAAAAGAGCGGATTTTCGAGCGAGGCGAGCCGTTTTTGAGGGGCGTAGCCGGAGGCTACGGGCCGAGAAAACGGCGAAAGCTTTTCATACAGAACCATACTGACCACTGACGACTAACCATTCCCGGTCACGCAAACAACAACTTTACGTAAAACATGGGATTTCGCAGCGAGGCCCGCAAGTCAATGTCGTCGAACATGGCGGAGAGCAGTTGCTTCAGTGCCGGGTTGCGGTTGGCCCGCCGCACCACCAAGTTGAACAGCCACCGATAAGCCAGCAGCCGTTGCAGCCGCGTACTGATACGCAGTTCGTTGCCGAGCCTTCGGTAAACCGCCCGGTCGTAGCTGGCTAAAAAAGAAGCCGAGAAGTCGTTGGCTTGCAGGCTTTGCACCGCTTGGTGGGCCGCCCAGCGGCCGCTGATCATGGCGTTGCTGATGCCCTCGCCCGTGAACGGGTCAATCAGGTGCGCCGCATCGCCGACGAGCAGGTAGCCGTCGCCGCTCAACCGCCTGCGCCGCGAACCCAGCGGCAGGCCGTAGCCCCGGATGTCGCCAACCAGCCGGGCGTTGGCGAATCTTTCGCGCAGCGTCGGGTGCGTGCCAATCAGGTCGAGCATGGCGGTTTTCAGGTTTATCCGTTGGCGGCTCACCGCGTCGCTACGCATGCCTACGCCCACATTGGCGGCTCCGTTGGGCAGCGGAAAAATCCAAAAGTATCCCGGCAGAAACGGCTCCAAGAAGTGCAACTCCACGTAGCCGTTGGCATCCAAGCCTTGCACGCCTTCGTAGTAAGCCCGCAGCCCGGCGCAGAAGTGTTTCGGTTCCGGGTCAATGCCCGCCACATGCCGCGTAAACGCCGACTGCGCCCCGTTGGCCACAATCAACAGCTTGGCGTGCAGCGTTTTGCCCGATGCCGTACCGATTCGCCAACCGTCCGATACGGGCGTGTGTTCGGTGACGGCATCGCCTTCGCGGAAGTCAATGAGGGGCGTGCGGCGCACGGTTTCGACCAGCAGGTTGTCGAAATCCACACGGCGCATCAAGTAGCCGGGGGCGGGAAGCGGCTCGTTTGCTGAATCTTCGTCTAATGCAACTACGGGCCGTTTTGCGCCATTTTTGCCCAAAACGCTCGAACTTTCCTGAAATGGCACGCTGAGCCACTGCTCGTTGGGGGCGATGAAATGAATGCCCCGCGACGGCAGCGCATCAGTGCGGTGCGGCAGCAGGGCGGGCAGGTCTTCGTCAATGCGGCGCAGTTCGCTCATGACTTTGCCGCTGAGGGCATCGCCGCAGATTTTGTCGCGGGGGAACACAGCTTTGTCGAGCAGCACGCACCGCACCCCGGCTTTCGCCAGGTGCAAGGCCGCCGTACTGCCGCCCGGCCCGGCCCCCAAAATGCACACATCGGTTGACTCCATGCGGTAAATGTAAGAAAAAAGCCCCCACCCGGCCTCCCCCAAGGGGGAGGAGAAAAGATTTCGGAATGCGGAGGGCGGATTGCGGAAACGTTTTGGGTGAAATTTGCTCAAAACGCTTCTGCTGCCTGCCCAATTCCACTGCCCACTTTTCACCCTCCCCTTGGAGGACACCAAACGAGAGTTTGGTGGGCCGGCCTTGTGCGGAGGGCCGGGGTGGGGCTAAACCTTTCGCTCTCAAGTCGGTTTTATCAGACAAACGGCTTTGTCCGACTTTTTTGCCATTTTTTTCTCAAAACGCTATGACTGTATTGCCCGCCCGCGTTCTCATTGTGGAGGACGAAGAGAAAGTCGCCCAGTTTATCAAGAAGGGGCTGGAGACGCAGCCTTTCGCCGCCGACATCGCCCTTGACGGGCAGGAAGGTAAAGACCGCATTGACCGGCAGGCCTACGACTTGGCGATTCTGGACGTGAACCTGCCGTTGGTGGACGGGCTGGAACTCTGCGCCTACGTGCGGCAAAAGCAGCCGCAGATGCCCGTGCTCATGCTCACAGCCCTCGGCACCACCGCCGACAAACTGGCCGGTTTCGATGCCGGGGCCGACGACTACTTGGTCAAGCCGTTCGATTTCATGGAACTGCTGGCCCGCGTGCGTGCCTTGCTGAAACGGTCGCAACGGCAGGCAGACGACGCGGAGGTGCTGCGCGTCGCCGATTTGGAGCTGAACCTGCAGTCGAAAGAGGCGCGGCGCGGCGGCGCGGAAATCAAACTGACGGCCCGCGAGTACACGTTGCTCGAATACCTCATGCGCAACCAAGGCCGCGTGGTGTCGCGGGTGGACATTGCCGAGAACGTGTGGGACATCGGCTTCGACACGGGCACCAATTACGTGGACGTGTACATCAATTACCTGCGCACCAAGATTGACAAAAACGCCCCGGTCAAGCTCATCCACACGGTGGTGGGTTTGGGATACATGATGAAAGAAAAGTGAGTGAAGGAGTGGTAAGTCGTAAGTCGTAAGTGGTCAGTACCGTTTTGGGCGAAAATCGCCCAAAACGGTAAACGGTAAACGGTAAACGGTAAACGGTAAACGGTAAACGGTAAACGGTAAA
>JALOMD010000569.1 GCA_025455595.1 Cytophagales bacterium
CCCCAAAACCCCAAAACCCCAAAATAATATATATTGGAATAATAACTATATGTATACTTAAATATTTAAAAATATATGAATGCTTTTAACAACTATCGATGCCTTTTCTCATTAAAAACACTCAATTAAACAGTATTTTCGCATGAAACCATTGCTTTGCGCACTCTGTATCGCTGCTTTGCTTTTCGGCTGCGCCCCGGCTATTTATTCAGACCAGGATTCGGGGGCGGACTTCTCGCGTTACAAGACCTTTGCTTGGTATGCCAAGCCGCCGCAAGGTTTCAAAAACCAGAAATTCGACAACCAGATTGTCGAAAGCAACGTGAAAAACTACGCCAGTGCCGAACTGAAAGCCCGTGGCTTTACGGTACAGGTGGACACGCCCGACGTGCTGCTGGACTACGAAGTGAATGTGGCACACAAAACCGAGCAGGTGAGCAATCCGGTCTATAGCCACCCGTACAACTACACGTATTACAACCCGGCTACGCGCAGTTACGGCCTCGCCACGGCTCCGTCGTATGTGATGGGTTATCAAACACAGAATGTTCCTTACGAAGAAGGCACGCTGACGATTGTGATGATTGACCGCCGCACCAACCGCCTGGTGTGGAAAGGCTGGTCGGACGGCACGGTCAGCGACGAACAGACCTACGAATCGGAGCTTTTGTCAGACATCCACCGGATTTTCAAGAAATTCCCGGTAGCCGCACCGAAGCGGAAATAGTATCCCCGCCTTGCGGAAATTGGCTTCGCCGAACCGGCGTTTCACTCTGTTCAGCTTTTGAAAAGGCGAAATCCCGGCTTACAAACGAATGCCGAGCCGGAAATCTGTTTTATTAGAGTTTAGTGCCTGACAGAAATCAGTTCGCATTATTTCTGACGTGCATAAACCGTAGCAAGTATGTGACATTCGGTTGTTTGTATTTTGACCCTGACTGACCACTGACGACTTTGTATCTTACTCTAATGTCTTTTAATTCTATTCTAACTCCGTTCTAACAAGTTCGTGCGAAGTTGGCCCTGACAAAAAAACGCCGAGAAAACCATGCTTCACAAATGGATGCCAACCGGACTTGCCATGCTGCTGACATTGGCGGCAATAGCGCAGGAAGTGAACGTAAAAGTAATGGACATGGCGACGCTCAAACCATTGCAAAACGTCACCATAGCCGGACGCGACGCGGTGGTTACCGACAACAAGGGCCGGGCCAAAGTGGAGTTGCACCCGGACGAGCAACTGATGTTTTCCAACCCGGACTACTACCCGATGCTGATGAAGATAACCGCCGACCGTCCGGACGACGAAGCGGTGCTGGAAATCTATCTGGTGCGCAAATCCACAGACACGCCGGTGTTGGTGCCGGGCAATCTGAAAAACGCCAACACTATCAGTTTCGAGGAATTCGAGTACGAGTTTGTCCACGACAGCCTGCCCGACAACGCCATCAAGGTTCATGTGTGGGACGAGGTGAACGCCCTGACGCACCGCCGCAACCTCTCGGATGTGAACACGCGGTACGGCGTGCTGCATTTGGGCTGGGAAAACCCGGTGCCGTATTTGCCGCAACACGACACCAAGCAAGACCCTTACCAACTGAAAAAATTCACCGAGTCGGGGCGGAAGTTTTATTTGAAACAGTAGGGGTGCTCCCGCTACCGTTTCTCCCGGCAACTCGGTAAGTTGAAACAGTATGTCCCCAAACACCAAAACCTCTGTCTGGTCAGTCCTGCAAACGGAGGCTTTGTTTTTAGCAGTCTTTTTATTTCGGTTTAATCACTTTAATCACTGTATTTTCTGCCTTTTCGACAGAAAATACAAGGAAATCCGGCAAATCGTCTTGACAGGCGTTTTGGGCAATTTTTGGCCAAAACGCAGTGCGAATTCCATCAAACATTCGGCAGATTTTGAAGTCCAAAGTACACAAAGGCAAGTCGCTTGCCTTCGACATTCTTCTATGTTTTTATGAAATTTCCGTTAAAAACACTTGTATTGCTGACAGTGGCAACTTCTGTCAGTGTGTCGGCCCAGACGGTGCCAGCACCGCCTTTGGGTGACAACAGTTGCGCCAGCCAATGGTACTGGCTGTTCAAGGAACGCGGCGCGACCAGCATCCCGAACGGCGTGCAGCCGGTGGTCGTCTCGGTCAAAAAATACGGCGTGAACCACTGTCTGATGGGCAAGATACAGGTGAAAGACGGAAAGCTGGTGTTTCCGCTGTATTTGGAAAAAGAAGATGGCACTTCGATGGAAGTGCTTATGAACCTCACCGCCGCGCAAATGGCCAAGGAGCCGAACCTGCTCACGATTCACAGCGGCTGCTCCAACCGGTTTCTGTCGGCCGACAAAGAGGAAATCGAACTGTTTTTCTACAAATCACTCAATCCGAAACCCACTTCCTTCAAACGTGCGCCGCCTGTTAGTGATTTTCAATGAGAGAATGATTGAATGAATGAGTAAAGTTTCTCTCATCCCGGTCTGTGGCACACAGACCGGCAGCGCAACGAAACAATGTTCTGTGTGACACAGACCTCGGCATTCGGCGTTTTGGGTGTTTTTTGCTTAAAACGATTGCCGATAGAAAAACCTTAAACAGTCACAACCTATTCAACATAAACATCATCATGGAAATTTTCGTAAAAACGGTCTTTGTGTTCCTGTTGGGAATCGCAAGCCAATTGACTTTCGCCCAAGTGACGACCGACGCGGACAAAACCGCCGATTTCGGCAAATACAAAACCTACGCTTGGCTCAAGGAAGACATCCGCGTGGGCAACAATCCGATTTACAACAGCCAACTGATCAACCGCAACATCCGCGAAAACGTGGAAATGGAACTCGCCAAACGCGACATGACGCTGGCCCCGGACAGTGCGAAACCGGATTTGCTGGTTTCGTTCCACACCTACACCGAGAAAAAACACGTCTCCTACGGCGGCGGCCCGGCTTACTTTGCGGGCGGTTTCCACCGGGGCTGGGGCTATTGCCCGTACGGTTACGGCAACTGGCCGTACGCGTGGAACGGCGGCTTCCGGTCGTACAACTACACCGAAGGCACGCTGATTATTGACGTGGTGGATGCCCGCACCAAACAGCTCGTCTGGCGCGGTTCGGCGGCGGGCGTGGTGGACAATCCGCGCGGCTTGGAGCGGGAGATTGCGCAAGGCGTACACAAAATCATGAAGCACTATCCGGTGCCGGTGGACAAAGTCATCGAAAAAAGCCTGACAACCAAAAACCATTAGAGTCACTGTAAACTGATAAGCAAGTAGTTACAACAGGCATCCCGACAAGTCGGGATTGCCCAAAACGCCTGT
>JALOMD010000570.1 GCA_025455595.1 Cytophagales bacterium
TGCCTGCGGATAGAACAAAATGAACGCAAACACCACCGACGACACCCCGCCCGAAGCCCCCAGCGAGTTGTAGTCCGAGTTGCTGCGGTGCTTGTAGTACGTGGGAACGTCAGACACCACAATGCCCAGCAGGTACAACGCCAGAAACGCCCACGTGCCGTTGCCGCCGAACAGTTGCGCAAACACCCGCTCCATGGCCTCGCCGAACGAATACAACGCCAACATGTTGAATGTCAAGTGGATGTAGTCGGCGTGGATGAAGCCCGACGTGAAGAAACGGTAATATTCGCGCCGCTTGTCCACGCGGTAGGGGTTCATCATCCACTTTTCCATGATGTCCGGACGGTTCCAAGCGTAAAGCGAGGCCAGCACGGTGAGGACGACGAGTATGACGGTAACGGAGAAGTTCATATAATACCAATGATAAGTGCTTAGTCTTGAGTAGTTAGTCTTTAGTCTTGAATGAAAAAACATTTAAACACGCTGAAAATCAACGCTCTGTAAACCAATCTTCGCTGTGAAACAGGTTAAGCTGATTATGAGCGGATATTTTAGTGTTGAATGCGTAACGTTGAACAATGAATCAAAGGCGTTTTGAGCAATTTTCGCCCAAAACGCCTCACTTCACCCCTGTTCTGAAGAAGGGATTTTCAAAGCCCCCTCCTTGGGAGGGGGTTGGGGGAGGCCCTTTATTTTCCGCACCAGCGTCTCGTTGATTTTCACGTACGACTCGTGCGTCCAACCGGCTACGTGTGGCGAAAACAGTACCTTGTCCGACTGCGCCAAGTAGTCGAAATCTGCTTTTTGGGCAGGACTCAGGGTGTCAAGCTTTTCATTTTCCAGCACGTCGAGGCAGGCACCGAGTATTTTCCCGCTTTCGAGGGCAGCCCGCAAGGCAGCAAACGGCGCAATCTCGCCCCGCGACGTGTTGACGAAAAACACATCATGCCGAAACGCAGCAAACAAATCTGCATCGAACCAGCCGTTGGTTTCAGGCGTGAGCGGTATGTGCAGGCTCACGACTTGCGCCTTTTCCAAAATCTCCTCCAAGGTACTTTCCTGCACGTAGGTATCCGAAAATCCGGTCAAGTATTTGTCGTAGGCCAGCACCGGGCAGCCGAACGCCGCCACCCGCCGGGCAAACTCGCGGCCCGTATTGCCGTAGCCGACGATGCCCACCGTCTTGCCCTTCAATTCCGTACCCCGGTTGCCCTCACGGTTCCACGTACCGCTGCGCACCTGTCGGTCGGCGCGGGGCAGGTGGTTCATCAAGGCCAGCAACATGCCGAGGGCGTGTTCGGCCACGGCATCGCGGTTGCCTTCCGGGGCGTTCAGCAGCCGGATGCCGCGTTTGGTCACCGCCTCCACATCAATCTGGTCGAGGCCGGCCCCGGCGCGGGCAATGAATTGCAATGGCCCGGCTTGTTGCAAAAGCGGCTCGTCAACGGTGGTTTTGCTGCGAATCACCAAGCCGTCGTAATTGCCGATGATGCCGAGCAGTTCCGTCCGCCCGATTTCGGGCCGGTAGTCGGCCACGAAGCCGTGTTCGGCCAGCATGGGCAGCAACGACGGGTGCATTTTGTCAACAATCAGGATGCGCATTTTCGTTTAACGTTCTTCGTTTACCGTTTATCGTTTTGGGCAAAAAATGCTCAAAACAGCCGCATTGTCGTGGCATGACTGGGGTTAGCCTCCCGCAAATCGTCGTATCGGGTCATCCCGACAAGTCGGGACAGGTTGCCACGGCTATCTCGCCACGCCGAGCCGAAAACTTTGGCCGACTCTCTATTTTCAGACAGGATTACAAGATTGACAGGATTTTTCAATCACGATAATCCTTGAATCCTACGAATCAGGGTTCTGACAAAAGCGTTCTAAGCAAAAAACGCCCAAAACGATAAACGTTAAACGTGTCTCATAAACTATACAACAACTTCGCCGTCAGGAAATATACCGTGAGGCCGAGCAGGTCGTTGGCGGTGGTGATGAAAGGGCCGGAGGCCACGGCCGGGTTGAACCCGAACCGGTCGAGAAGCAGCGGCGTGACCGTGCCCATGAAAGAAGCCAACAGCACCACGGCCAGAATGGACACCGACACCACAATAGACAGCCGCAGGTCACGCGTGGCCCCGTAAATCACCAGAAACAGCACCGCCGCCAGCATCAATCCGTTAAGAACGCCGATGCTGAACACCTTGAGCAACCGCCGCACCACGCTCTGCTCCACCACCGACGGACTGGCCAAGCTCTGCAAAATGACCGACGACGACTGCACGCCCACGTTGCCGCCCGTGCCGGCAATCAGGGTCATGAAATAGGCCAAAGCCCCTACGGCCCCCAGCACGGGTTTGCCAATCATGTCGGTGAGCCACGCAGCCAGCAGCCCGCCCGCCATGCCGATGACCTGCCAAGGCAACCGTGCCCGCACCGAGGCCCACACGGTGTCGTCTTCTTCCACGTCGCCCGACAGACCGGTCATGGCCTGGCGGTCTTGCTCGGCCTGCTCGGTGATTACGTCCACGATGTCGTCAATGGTGATGCGGCCCAGCAGGCGGCCGTTCACGTTCACCACTGGCACCGATTCCAAGTCGTAGCGGCGCATGATGTCGGCCACCTCCTCCGCCGACTGGTGCGAGTCAACCGAAACCACGTCTTCTTCGTAGATGTCGGCCACCTTGGTCGCGGCCCGCGACAACACGATTTTCTTCAAAGAAACCCGTCCGCGCAGCACGTTGTTGTCGTCCACCACATACACCGAGTTCACTTTTTCGACTTTCTCGGCTTGGCGACGTATCTCGTCCACGGCCTGCGCCACCGTCCATTTCACGTTGGCTTTCACCAATTCTTTTGCCATCAGGCCACCCGCCGTATCTTCCTCATAATGAAGCAAATCTATGATATAACGGGCTTTTTCGCGGTCTTCGAGCAAGGCCAGCACCTCTTCTTTGGTGCGGGTGGGCTGTTCGTTCAGAATATCGGCCGCGTCATCGGAGTCGAGGTGTTCGATGTACCGGGCCAGCGTCTCGTTCGGAAAGATTTTCAAGAAATCTTCCCGCCAGTTGGGAGCCAAGTTGTTGATTACCTGTGCTGCCGTCTCTTCGTCCAAAATGGCGATGATGTACTGGGCGTATTCGTCGGTCGGGAATTCATAGAGCAACGCAGCGATGTCGGCCGGATATAACTCGTCCATCGCCTGACGCAAGAAAGCGTCGTCGTGCGTTTCAATGGCCTCGACCAGCAGGTTCAAGTAGTCTTGCGTGAGTTCGAAAGCCATGTCAGCAATTATGAATTAAGAATTATGAATGCAGAATTAAGAATTATGAATTAAGAATTATGAATGCAGAATTAAGATTGCCTGCTGTGACGGGAGTATGAACAGCGTTTGTCTGAGGCGTCCCGACTTATCGGGCCGCTTTTCGGCCGCAAAGCTACGGAAAGAAACGTTTTTTCGGTGTCCGCGATGCTCCGTTTATCGTTTACCGTTTTGTGCGTTTTTTGCTTAAAACGGCAAAGCCCTCACCCCCGTCCCCTCTCCCTTGGGAGAGGGGGGACTTTTCAA
>JALOMD010000571.1 GCA_025455595.1 Cytophagales bacterium
GTTGCCGAGCAGCTTGCCGTTTTCCTTGATGTGCAGTTCGCAGATGTTGTCTTTGCCGAGCAATTTCATTTCCTCGAAAATGTTGTAGCCCGCATCAGTGGAATTGCGAAAATCATAATAAACCTTGATGGCATTGGAGCCGACCTTCTGCATGATGTCCAGATGTTCTTCGGCACTCAGGTACGACTCGATGCCCAGCGTGATACCCATTTTCTCGGCCTTGGGGGCCACTTCTTTCAGGCGGCGCACCACTTCGGCCTTGCCTGCGTCGTCCTTGCGCAAATCATTCTTGGAAAAAAAAGCCAACAAAACCACGTTCACGCCCAAGGCTTTGGCTACATCAATGCTGTCGGAAACCCACTGTTCGGTGCGTGGGTCGGACTTGTACGGCACATTGTTCAATTCGCCAATGGCAAGGCTGGCGATTTTGATGCCCGTCCGCTTGGATTCGGCCAAGTACTTGGCTTGCAGGTCTTTGTTGCGCAGGTGCATGTTGTTTTTCTCGTGGCCCATGTTCACCTGAATGCCTTGCAAACCGATTTTTTTGGCCAGTTCAAACGCGCCAATGTCACTGTCTTTGCCAATGGACCAGTCGCAGGCCCCGATTTTGAAACGCAGTTTTTCGGATTCGGCAAAAGCCAATGGAGAAAGCGTATGGACGGCAGCTAGGGCGGTGGCTCCTTTGAGCAGGTTACGTCTTGTAATCATCTTAGTGGTAGCGATGAGTGTTGAATGAACTTATTCTTCTTCACCGAAGCCTGTGTAAACAGGTTCTGATGAGGCGCGTTTTGGGCGATTTTTGCCTAAGAGGTTGTTTAAAATTTTGTTCTACTGAAGCGTCCCGACAAGTCGCGACGCTCCGAAAAGTAGGTCTTCCCGCAGGGCGGGATGACCGGAATCACAGGCTCGCCAAAGACAACAGGCGGGCGTTTTGGGCGATTTTTGCCCAAAACGTCCTTCGAAATCGAATTTTAAACAACCTCTAAAACGGCTTCTATTTCTTCGCCCGCTTTTCCAGCTCGTCGGCTTTCAGTGTGATTAGTTTACCCAGCGGCTTGCCGTTGCGGTAGGTAACCATGCGCAGCATGTCCGTTCCGTCGGGCAATTCGACGGGGCCGGTATATTTGGGCGAGAATCTGTCCGGAAATGTATTGTCTGTCGTGTAGTGGATGTCCAGTCCGGCAATTTCTGTACTCAAATCGGCCACGATTTTGCCGGAGCCGTTTTTCTGTATTTTGATAATCGGGTCAAACACCGTGGTCGCGTATTTCACCTCGGCCAAGTTGGCCCGCGAAAAATGCTGTTCGGTTCTTTTGGCAAAGTCGTCCCAGTTTTTCTTGTTCCTCGGCGACCAATAGACCTCGGCCAAGGCCCAGCCGCGCGGCCAGGTCATGTACTCGGCGTGGCGCGGCGTGGGCACTTGCTCCGTCCACAGGTTGCCCTGTCCGCCCAGAATGTATGTCGAGTCCACACCCGCAGGCACGGGGTCCCACTCGTAGCTGGTCTTGAGGCGCAGCGTGCTGTAAATGCGGATTTCGGTGGCTACATCGCCCTGCATGTAGTCTATGTAACAGTGCTTGGTGGGGGTCATCACGGCGGGGTGTTTCTGCTTGGCCGCTTCCACGCCTTTCTCAATGCTGCGCCAGCTCATCACGGCGGCGTTGGGAGCCAGACCGCCGTCCATGATTTCGTCCCAGCCGATCATCTTCTTGCCTTTTTTCTCAATGATTTTCGCCACTCGCTTCACAAAATAACTCTGCAATTCCTCTGTATTTTTCAATTTTTCTTTCTTCATCAACGCCTGGCAGCCGGGGTCTTTTTCCCAGTAGCCGTGGTAGCATTCGTCGCCGCCCGCATGGATGTACTGGCCCGGAAACAGCGTCGCCACTTCGCCGAAAACCTTGTCCAGAAACTCATAGACTTTCTCGTCCGACGGATTCAGCGTATTGTCGAGCAGCATCTTGAATTTGCCGTTGCCATACCACTCGGAGAACTTGGTTCCCGGATTCACTTTCGTGTTCGGGTCTTTGGTGCAAGACAGCCACGGATAGGCCGCAATGGCCGCCATGCTGTGGCCGGGCACGTCTATTTCCGGCACAATGGTCACGTGGCGGTCTTGGGCGTGTTTCACGATTTCCTTGATATCTTCTTGCGTGTAGAAACCGCCGTAGGTGGCTTTTTCGCCGGGCTGCTGCGGCTTGCGGTCGCCGAAATAGCCGGTGCGTTCCACGCGCCACGCCCCCGTTTCGGTTAGTTTCGGATAGCTTTTGATTTCGATGCGCCAGCCGTTGTCGTCGGTCAGGTGCCAGTGGAAGACGTTAAACTTGTAGCGGGCCAGTTGGTCAATGTATTCCTTGACGTATTCCTTCGGGAAAAAGTGGCGGCTCACGTCCAGCATCACGCCCCGCCAGCCGAAACGCGGATAGTCGGTGATTTTCACGCACGGAACCTGCCAATCTACAGAGGAAACCAACGTTTTGCTCTCGACGGCGGCGGGCATCAGTTGCAACAGCGTCTGTACGCCGTAGAACAGTCCGGCGGGCTGGTTGGCCCGCAGCGTGATTTGTTCCGGTGTTACGTCCAGCGTGTAGCCGTCGGTTTTGATAGCCGCGTCGGGCTTGGCGTTCAGTACGAATTGGATTTTGGGGCCGGAAGTCGTTTCAGCCGTTTTCAGGTCAAATCCGGTGGCGGGCTTGATTTTGGCCTGAAAGTAAGCGACGGTTTTGAGCACTTCGGTGTTGCGCGGCACCACGAGCATTACGTCTTTGGTCAGGGCGAAACCACCGCTGGCCGGTTGCAAGCCGACGGGTGCCGGAATGAGGTGGTACGTGTTGGGAGCCTGTGCCGGTGCTTGGGTGCAAGCCATGAGCGTCAACAGAAACAGCAGGTAAAATTTGTTCATAGGATTAGTGTATTGATGGAGTAGTTGCTCAATGGGTTTAGGACATGCGGGTTGACTGTGCAATGTAGGCGTTTTGGAAGAAGAAATAAAAATTTTCCGGGAACGTTGTGTGTGAACAGCGTTTCAAGCAATTTTTGCCCAAAACGCTGATGCATCACTATACTTCATTGGATTGTATGAACTTTCTTTGCAACCGTTCCGTGCAACTGCGCCACAGGCGTACAGGTTTGCGAACGCTGCATGAGGCTTTTCTCACAAAGAACGCGAAGGTCTTCGCAAAGGAAAAAACCAACCTTGCCAAGCAATACGACTAAAGACCGACGACAATGCCCAAACAATACGACGTTCTCATCGTCGGAGCCGGTGCATCAGGATTAATGGCTGCCCGCGAATTGACGAAAGCCGGAAAAAAA
>JALOMD010000572.1 GCA_025455595.1 Cytophagales bacterium
AACAGTCAGTTTCCGCAAAGAAACCTTTGAAGTGGTCTATCGCTACTACCGCGATGAAGAAAACGATCTGGAATTGACCACCACCAAACTGGATGAGTTAAACCTTGGGCAGGCTTATGACCAATACCGGGAAAAACACCGCCTGCCTTTTCCAGAGGAAATCATTGCGATTCGTGAACAATACGGACTGTCGGCAACCAAGATGGCCGAAGTACTGGGTTTTGGCGTGAACGTTTACCGAAACTATGAGCACGGCGAGGTTCCCAACGAATCAAACGCACGGCTCATACAACTGGCAAAAGACCCGGAAGATTTCAGGGAGTTGTTGGAAAAAACAGATGCACTGAAAGACAAGGAATGGGAGAAAGTAACCAAAAAAACAGAAGAACTCATTCTGAAAAAATACCGCAACACCGGGCAGAACTACACCAAAACTTTAGGTTTGGCGGCAGAACCGACGGTAAAGACAAAGCTGAACAAACTACTGTTCTATGCTGATTTCCTACATTACTGCCAAACGGGACGCTCTATCAGTGGCCTTACCTACATTGCCATTCAACACGGCCCGGTTCCGAAACGCTTTGGCACGCTGTTCGAAATGGCAGAATTCCACGGTCTTGTCACCGTTGAACGCCGTGAAACAGCCGACGGCCACGAAATGAACATTTTTCACCCGGCCAGCGAGGTAACGTTTGACAAATATTTGTTCAATGACACGGAAAACAAAAGCTTGGAAACAGTTGCCAAAAAATTGGGTAATCAAACAATGAACAAACTGGTTGAACTAAGTCACCAAGAGAAAGCTTGGCTGCAAAACGTGGACAGCAACAGTGCAATTGACTACGCTTTCGGATTCGAATTGTCTAATGTTTGAATCAAGACCGACACAAGTCGGGGGTTCGCCCTTCCAAAATGCCTGCCCCGATGAGTCGGAGATACTATTTTCGCCGCCGTCTGCAAAGGCAAACCTGTTGCGCAAAATCTGTTTTTCTGTGATTCTTCAGAGGAATACAGTTTTATTCGGACAATTGTGAGATATTGCCCAAAGGCGTTTTAAGCAAATTTTGCCCAAAACGCCAATCCAAATCACACAACTACAGTTGGCCCTCATTCTTAATTCTGAATTCATAATTCTGAATTGGATATTACCTTTGCGGCATGACTTTACAAAACGACTTATTGCTGCGGGCAGCCCGTGGCGAAAAAACCGAACGCACCCCCGTGTGGCTCATGCGGCAGGCGGGACGGATACTGGCCGAATACCGCGCCGTGCGTGAAAAAGCGGGCAGTTTCATCGGATTAGCCACTACGCCCGAACTCGCCGCCGAAGTGACCCTCCAGCCGGTGGATATTCTGGGTGTGGATGCAGCCATTATTTTCTCGGATATTCTGGTGATTCCCGAAGCGATGGGATTGCCTTACGAAATGATTGAAAAACGCGGCCCGCTGTTTCCGAATCCGGTGCAGACCGAGGCCGATGTGCACAAACTGAAAATCGCCGATGCCGAGACGGATTTGGGCTACGTGCTGGAAGCCATCCGCATCACCAAACGCGAACTGAACGGCCGCGTGCCGCTCATCGGATTTGCGGGGGCACCGTGGACGATTTTTGCGTACATGATTGAAGGCAGCGGCTCGAAGACGTTCTCCAAAGCCAAGCGGATGCTGTACACCAATCCGGAACTGTCGCACACGCTGCTGCGCAAAATCACGGACAGCACGATTCATTATTTGCACGGACAAATCCGGGCCGGGGCCGACTTGGTGCAGGTGTTTGACTCGTGGGCGGGTATTCTCAGCCCGGAGCAATACCGCATCTTCTCGCTGCCGTATTTGCGGCAAATCTGCGACGCGATTCAGGAAGTGCCGAAGACGATTTTTGCCAAAGACGCGTGGTTTGCCCGCGCCGAAATCGCCCAGCTCGATTGCAACACCGTCGGCCTCGACTGGACGATGGATCCGGTGGAGTCACGCAAACTCGTTGGCCCGAACAAAACGCTGCAAGGCAACCTCGACCCGTGTGTGCTGTACGCTGATTTCCAGACGATTGAACGCGAGACCAAGAAAATGTTGGAAGCCTTCGGGCCGCACCGCCACATCGCCAACCTCGGCCACGGCGTGTACCCCGACACCGACCCAGACAAGGTGCGGTGTTTTGTGGAGACAGTGAAAAACCACGCAAACTAAGGTCAGAGTGCAGAAACCAGAGGTCAGAATATCTGCCATTTTGTATAAGTCGTTTTCTTGAATTATGTTTTTAAGCGGCGTTTTGGGCGTTTTTTGCCCAAAACGCCGACTGCGTGATTCATACCAAAATAAAAGATTGAGTGCGTAGAAAACTCGATGCAATTATCTGATTATCAACAGATTTTGTATTCCGAAACGTGAGTTCGGCGAAGCCAAATCCGCATTCCCACTTCCAAATCCCAAATTGGTATCATTCAATCTGTGTCGTCCGCGATTCAGGCTGGCCGCCAAAAACGTAGAATATTTTTCCTTCTTGCTCCAACTCAACCGCCGCTTCCCTCAGCTTTGGCGGCTGGAACGGAATTCGTGCCTGAATCTGTGGCACTTACGCCCAGAAAAACCATGATTTTCAGCACAGCTTCCGACAAACGGCGCGCACCGTTTTCAAGAAACATTTCGCTTCAAGTCCTGACGCTTTGTTTTGTGTGTGTCTGGCTTTGGACACTGACCGATGTGGCCGACATGACCAACTGGACGATGGAGAATTATCCGGTCTTGTTGTCGGTTGGCTTTTTGGTGCTGACTTACCGCCGCCTTCGCCTCAGCGACCTAAGCTATGCCTTGGTTTTCGCGTTTTTGGCTTTGCACATTTACGGAGCGAAGCACATCTATGCCCACAATCCGCTGGGCGAATGGCTCAAGCAAGTCACACACAGCCCCCGCAACAACTACGACCGCATCGTGCATTTTTCGTTCGGTTTCCTGTTGGCCTATCCCATGCGCGACCTGTTCATGAACGGCTTCGGCTGGAGCAGTCGGTTTGCGTTGTGGAGTACGGTGGTGGTGGCGTTGGCTTTCGGGGCTTTGTACGAAATCATTGAGTGGCTTACGGTGGTGTTGTTTTTCCCGCAGCACGGCTCCAATTTCCTCGGACTGCAAGGCGACGAATGGGATCCGCAGAAAGACATGTTGCTGGCGGCATTGGGTGCGGCTTGTTTTGCGGTGTTGTTCGCGTTGGTGCGCATAACGGCACCCGCCCGCTTTTCTGCGCATGGCAACACAAAAGCGAGGCAAGGCGATTCCCAGCGTTTTGGGCAAAAACTGCCCGAAACGCCTGTTTGATGAGTTCGGTTGACGTTTGCGCTTGTTGTGTAGGCTTCGCGATAGTCGTTTTGGGCGAAAAACGGCTAAAACGCCTCTTGCATCTGCCTTACGGCTGTGCCAGCAGCCGCACGGTGCGGTGCCAGCGACGGGTCTCCACGCGCAGCACGTACACGCCAGCGTCCAAGAGCGGCAGTGTCAGTGAGACATCGGTGGTGTTGGGGGTCAGTTTGCGGCGAAACACCTGCCGCCCGGCTGCATCCGCGAGCCGGAGTTCCAGCGATTCCCCAGCGGCAACGCCACCT
>JALOMD010000573.1 GCA_025455595.1 Cytophagales bacterium
CGGGGGTGAGGCTTTCATAACTCGCTCCGCAGCACTTCCAGCGGCGGGCGGGTCAGCACTTCGCGGCTGTTGAACAGGCCAATCAGAACCGTCAGGAAAGCTACGCCACCCAGCACGGCCAGCAGCGGTGTGTAAACGGGGACAAACTCGGTCTCAAAAACGTACTTTGCCAACGCCCACGCACTGCCCAATGACAGCACAATGCCCGCCAACGCAGCTAACAGCCCCAAAAACAAGTATTCAATGGCCGTGATGAGCAGAATCTGCCTGCGGTTAGCCCCGATGGTGCGCAACAACACGCTTTCCTGCATCCGTTGGTATTTGCTGATGATCACCGAACTCGCCAGCACCAGCAGCCCCGTCAAAATGCTGAACAGGGCCATGAACTGGATAACGAACGAAATCTTGTCCAGAATCTCGTCCAATGTCTTCAGAATCAGCCCCAAGTCAATGGCCGACACGTTGGGGAAACGCGTCACGAGTTCTTGTTGGAAACGCGCCGCCGAACGGCTGTCAGGCGTGCGGGTCACCAACACGTTGAACTGCGGGGCTTGCTCCAGCACGCCGTTCGGAAATACCACCAAAAAGTTGGTTTGCACCCGGTTCCAGTCCACCTCGCGCGTGCTGCCCACCACGGTCGTCATCAACGCGCCTTGCACGTTGAACGTCAGCACATCGCCGAGCTTGAGTTTGAGACGTTTGGCGTAAGGCTCTTCCAGCGAAACGTAAATTGTGTCGTCAGGCGATGAAATTTTGCGAAAATTGCCCGAAACGATTTTCTCCGAGGCAATCACTGTGTCGCGGTACGTGACGCGGTATTCGCGAGTCAAGGCCCATTCGGGAATTTTGGCGGCAGTGTCACGCTGGATGGCCTCCACGCTGCGTTCGTTGATTTCGGCCAGCCGCATGGTCACCACCGGCACTTGCTGGATCACCGGGAAGCGGTACTTCGCCACCAGTTGGTTCACTGCCGCTTTTTGTGCGGGCTGAATGTCGAACAGCACCATGTTGGGCTGGCTGCCGCTGCCCGTGAGCGAAACCTGCCCGAGTAGTTGCGTCTGGGTCAGGTACAAAGTGGCGATGAGGAAAGTGCCCAGCCCGATGGACGTGACCAGCACCAGCGTTTGGTTTTGCGGCCGGTACAGGTTTGCCAGCCCTTGCCGCCAAGCGTAACTCCACGACACCGGGAAAAACCGCCGCACGGCCCACATCAGCCCGTAGCCCACGGCCGCCAGCACGGCAAACGCCGCCAGCATCCCAACCGTGAAGCCCACAGCCAGTTTCCAGTCGCGGCCTTGCAGGTAGGCGAAAGCAGCCACAAAGAGTAGAATGCCCGTGTACAACACCCATTGCCACGGGTCGCGGGCAGAGGTATCGGCTTCGTACGACGACCGCAACGTACGCAACGGCGAAATGCGCCGCACCACCAACAGCGGCAACAAAGCGAACAGTACGGCCATCAGCAACCCGATGCCCACGCCCTGTCCCACGGCCCGCCACGAAAGGCTCACGTCAACGGTTACGGGTAGGAAATCGCCCAGCACTTGGGGCAAGGCATACTGCACCGCCGAACCGAGGGCGGCTCCCAAAACGGCCCCGATCAGGCCCATGACAGCCGTTTGGGCCAAGAAAATCAGAAAAGTCTGCCAGCCTTTGGCACCCAAGCACCGTAGCACCGCCACCGATGCGATTTTCTCGCGGATGTACAGTTGCACCGCACTGGCTACGCCCACGCAGCCGAGCAGCAAGGCCACGAAACCGACCAGATTCAGGAACTGCGTCAGGTTCTCGAAGGCTTGTCCGGTGCTGGCCTTGCGTCCTTCCACGGTCTCGGAGTTGATGCCCGCCTTGTCCAAACGCGGTTCGTTTTTCTCGGCCCACGCCTCGGCTTCGGCGGTGCTGGCAAACTGGTAATAAAACCGGTAGTTGACCCGACTGCCGCGCTGCAACAGGTTAGTAGCTTGCAAAAACGCCATCGGGATATAGACGGTAGGCGTGACGGTAGTGCTGACGGCCGTTTGGCCGGGCATTTTGTTCACCCGCCCTTCGATGTAAAAAGTCACGTCTCCGATTTTGACCGAGTCGCCGGGCTGCACGCCGAACTGCACCAGCAGGGCGTCGTCAACCAAGGCGTGGCGGGTGTTGGTTTGGTTGGCCCGCCGAATGGCCGTGGCGGCAGTTGCCGGTACGGTTTCGACGGTGCCGTAGAAAGGGAATTCGCCGGAAAGAGCCTTGACTTGGATGAGCCGCGTGCCGTTGTTGCGCGGAAACAACACCATCGAAGCAAAGCCGACTTCTTCCGACCGCCGCCGACCCAGCTTGCGGAAAGCAGCCAGCGTGGAATCGGGCAGGGGCTTGCCGGACGACAGCACCAAGTCGGCTCCGAGCAGTTCTTTGGCCTGGCCGTCAATGCTTTGCGAAAGGTTGTCGGAAAAAGACTGGATGGCCACCAATGCCGCAATACCCAGCACAATGGCCGACATGAACAGCAGCAACCGACGGCGACTTTTGCGGCTGTCGCGCCAAGCCATTTTCAATAACCACATCTTGAAGTACGATTTTAATTCAGAATTGTGAATTCAGAATTATGAATTTGGGCGGGCGTTTTGGGCAAAAATTGCCTAAAACGTCGTGAGTACGCAGGTCTGCACGCTGCGCGTCTGACCGGAACACGACGAACGCCAAGACAACAGGCTCGGCTGTTCCCCTCCTACATAGGAGGGGCAGCCGGATGCCTGCCCTGACTTGTCGGGGGCCGGGGTGGTAGAACGTCCGCACAACAAACCATGCCGCATTTGTCACGACCGTTTTGGCCGAATTTTGCTAAAACGCTCCTTGACAAATGAATTACTTTTGTTGACGAATAAAGGAGACGGTTATTGCAAATGCACCCGAAATGCGGGGAAGTTTCCAATGCAGAGTGGCGTTTTGGGCAAATTTTGCTTGAAACGCCTTTTCTCCCCTCTCCCACGCCAAGTCGTGGCCTTCGGCTTGGGAGAGGGGCCGGGTGGGGCTTTTTTACACAAACAGCGGGGCAATCTCCACCGAAAAACCCGCCAGCACCTGCGACTGGACGGTGCCGTCGGTGACGGCAAAGGAGAAGATGTCGTAGTCTTTTTCGCTTTCTTGAAAAGTATAGACTTCAACCGAGCGGTTGTTGGGGTCAATGAGCCAGCATTCGCGGATTTGGTACTTTTTGTAGAGCTTCATTTTGTCCACCCGGTCACGTTTCACCGAGTTAGGCGAGATGATTTCCACCACCAAGTCAGGCGCACCCATGATGCCGTCGTTGGTGACCAAGTGTTTCTTC
>JALOMD010000574.1 GCA_025455595.1 Cytophagales bacterium
GCGGCTTTCGACGGTGTCGTCGCTGATGAGCGGGCGGCGCGACATCGTGGTGGTGGCCTCGGTGTCTTGCATCTACGGCGCAGGCAATCCCGAAGAATACGAAAAAAGCATCCTGCGCCTACAACGCGGACAAACCTGCGCCCGCAACCGGCTGCTGTTTTCGCTGGTCGACATCCTGTACAGCCGCACCGAAGGCGAGTTCACGCGCGGCACCTTCCGCGTCAAAGGCGACACTGTGGACGTGTTCCCGGCCTACGCCGACTACGCCTACCGCATCATTTTCTTCGGCGACGAAATCGAGGCCATGCAGCGCATTGACCCGGCCTCAGGCCGCAAACTGGCCGACTTGCCCGCCGTTTCCATTTTCCCGGCCAACCTGTTCGTCACCGGCCGCGACACGCTCAACGCCGCCATCCAGCACATCCAAAGCGACATGGTGGCGCAAATCCGGTATTTCGAGCAGGAGGGCAAACCCATTGAGGCCCAGCGCATTCAGGAACGCACCGAGTTCGACATGGAGATGATGCGCGAACTGGGCTACTGTTCCGGCATCGAAAACTATTCGCGTTATTTCGACGGACGTACGCCCGGTGCGCGGCCGTTTTGCCTGATTGACTATTTCCCCGACGACTTCCTGCTCGTGGTGGACGAGAGCCACGTGACCATGCCGCAAATCCGCGCCATGTGGGGCGGCGACCGCAGCCGCAAAACGGCCTTGGTCGAATACGGCTTCCGGCTGCCGTCGGCATTGGACAACCGTCCGCTGACGTTCAATGAGTTCGAGGAACTGACCAACCAAGTAATCTACGTCTCGGCCACTCCCGGCGACTACGAACTGCGCCGCTCCGAAGGCGTGGTGGTGGAGCAAATCATCCGTCCGACGGGCCTGCTCGACCCACAGATTGAGGTGCGGCCCAGCCTGAACCAAGTGGACGACCTGCTCGACGAAATCGAGGAACGCGTGAAACTGCAAGAACGCGTGCTTGTGACGACGCTGACCAAACGCATGGCCGAGGAACTGACCAAGTACATGGACAAGCTGGGCATCAAGTGCCGCTACATCCACTCGGAGGTGAAGGCCTTGGACCGCGTCGAAATCCTGCGCGAACTGCGACTCGGCGTATTCGACGTGCTGGTGGGCGTGAACCTGCTCCGCGAGGGACTCGACCTGCCCGAAGTGTCGCTGGTGGCAATCATGGACGCGGACAAGGAGGGCTTCCTGCGCGACGTGCGTTCGCTGATCCAGACCATCGGACGGGCGGCCCGGAACGACCGGGGCAAGGTGATTATGTACGCCGACAAGGTGACGCAGTCCATGCAAAACGCCATTGACGAAACCAACCGCCGCCGCCGCATCCAGGAAGAATACAACACCGACCACGGCATCACGCCGCGCACCATTTTGAAATCACGCGAAGCCATCATGTCCCAAACCTCCGTGGCCGATGCCCGCAAGGAAGCCAAGCAGTACTACGTGGAGGCCGAAGAAGTGAGTGTAGCCGCCGACCCGGTGGTGAGCTACATGAGCCGCGAGCAACTGGAAAAGCTGGTTCAGGAGACGCAGAAAAACATGGAACGCGCCGCCAAAGACCTCGACTTCGTGCAAGCCGCCCGCTACCGCGACGACCTCGCCGACCTGAAGCGAATGCTGAAGGAAAGATGATGGGTGAATAGCTGAATGGTTGATTGTTAAGGGATTGAACAAAATTTTTCGGTGCCTGAGGCCGAAGTCGGTTCGTGAAGACACGAACCGGGAGGTTCAACTTTCGTGATTGTCGTAGTTGCTCGCTTTTCAATCAAGGTAATCTTTTAATCCTGCAAATCATGGTTCTGACAGAAAGGGGGCGTTTTAGGCAATTTTTGCCCGAAACGCTGGTGAACCCTCCCCCAGCCCCTCTCCCACAAGGAGAGGGGTGACTTTTCAACCACACGAACCTTTCGTCTCAAACACTTTCGGATGAGAGGCCCGGTTCATCGCAAAACACACCCCTCTCCTTGTGGGAAGCCTGCCCCGACGTGTCGGGGAGGGGCCGGGGGTGAGGGTTCTTTCACACGCAAGAAAGATTCCCGATTCTGCCGCAAACCCAGTATTTTGCGCAACCAACGGGCAACTGCACAAGTCAATTCCACAGTGGCGTTTTAAGCAAAATTTGCCCAAAACGTTACTCACTCATTCTATCATTCGTTCATTCAAAATTGAAAACTGTACTTCAATATGTCAATCGTTACCCTGACACTGAACCCGGCCATTGACAAAAGCTCTGTCATTGACAGGCTCGTTCCCGAACAAAAACTTCGTTGCGCCGCGCCCAAGTTCGAGGCGGGCGGCGGCGGCATCAACGTGTCCAAGGCCGTGAAGCGGCTCGGCGAGCAGTCGCTGGCGGTGTTTCCGGCGGGCGGCCCCATCGGGCAACTGCTCGTTGAATTGCTCAAGCACGAAGGCGTTGACTGCCAAAGCATCGCCACCGCCGAATGGACGCGCGAAAACTTCATCGTCGTCGAAACCACCACCAACGCGCAGTACCGCTTCGGAATGCCCGGCCCCACACTCACCGAGGCCGAGGCCCAAGCCTGTTTGGATGCTGTCCGCGCCGCCAAGCCCGAATGGCTGGTAGCCAGCGGCAGCCTGCCGCCCGGCCTGCCCGACGATTTTTACGCCCGCGTGGCCCGGCTCGCCAAGGAAATCGGGGCGAAACTGATTCTGGATACGTCGGGCGAGCCGCTGCGGCTGGCAGCCAACGAAGGCGTGTACCTGCTCAAACCCAACCTCGGCGAACTGAGCAAGATGATCGGTGTGGAATCGCTGGCGATTGACGACGTGGACGAAGCCGCTCAGGAAATCATTGCCAAAGGCAACTGCGAAGTGGTGGTGGTGTCGCTGGGGCCTAACGGGGCGTTGCTGGTCACCAAAGACAGTTACGAACACATTCCGGCACCGCACGTTCACAAACGCAGCACCGTCGGCGCGGGCGACAGCATGGTGGCGGGCATGACGTGGAGCCTCGAACGCGGCAAGTCGCTGCGCGAGATGGTGCGCATGGGCGTGGCTTGCGGCTCGGCGGCCACCATGAACCCCGGCACCGAACTCTTCCGCCTATCCGACGTACACCGCCTCCACGAATGGATTGTCAACTACGGCACGCGGTACGCAGGCGTTTAAAAGCCTCACCCCAGCCCCTCTCCCAAGGAGAGGGGTGACTTTTCAACCGCACGAACCTTTTGCACCGAACACGCCCGGGTGAGAGGCTTTTAAACAGCCGCGAGTTGTGTATTCGTTAATACGCCACTGGCGCAAGCGTCCGCTTGTGC
>JALOMD010000575.1 GCA_025455595.1 Cytophagales bacterium
TTCGTTGGCTCCGAACACGGCCGCCGCCGAACTGGCCGCACTGCTGCCGATGCCGCTGCCGGGCTTTATCTTTTTCAGAAACGTGATTTCAAAGCCTTGTTCGCTGCCGAGGTGCTGCAACAGAGCCTGCAAAGCCACGCCCGCCGTATTTTTTTCGGGCAGCAGCGGCATGTTGGCAAATTCGGTCTTGTTCTGGATGGTGATGCCGGGCGTGTCGGTTTTGCGCATCAGGATTTCGTCGCCGGGCGCATTGAGGGCGAAACCGAGGATGTCAAAACCAGCCGCGACGTTGGCGACGGTGGCGGGGGCGAAGACGTGGAGGCTGTCCAATTTTGAGTGAGGATGATATATTTTGATAGTAGGAAAGCTTTACCTTAAAAAATAACCTTGTAAAGAATAGCTATTCTCTGCAATTATAATAAGCACTCTGTCTATGTGGAGTGCAATGCCGATTGTAATGTAAAAGATAAGCCAATGAAGTTTTACTTGATGTTTTTTACGAATATACGGTAGAACCACAGCAACAAATAAGAACAATGGCAGCAGATTCCAAACGATTATTGGCGCACGCCAGTAATACCCGTTTCCGAACAAAACAACCAAAATATTTACAGAAGCGAATGAGAGCGTAATGACGGCCAATATCCAACCTGTTTTTCGGTTTCTAAATAACATGATGCCTGCAACTATGTAGATTACTTTCATTAAAAATGATTTGCAAACACCTGTCCAATATAAGGCCATTAAATATAAGGGAACTTCTTTGTTAGGTATGTAGCTTGTCAAACTTTTTAGATAATAAATTTGTCCTATGCCTTGAATCAAGCCAATCAATATGAGTAACAATGCAACTACTTTCTCAAACCTCGACGTTTTTATTTTTTGTCCATTCATACATTCGGAAATGGAATTGATTTTATAGACAGATGTTACGCACGGATTCACACGATGTTGTGAGAAAGTACTTTCCAGAAGCCCGAAAAACCGTTTTGGGTAGAAATTGCCTAAAACGCTGCATAACGTCAGTTAAGAAGTTAAGCTTCTCTCAATAAAACTGATAGCCGATTCTGTATCTTTCACCACATCTTCTTCTCTTAGTCGCAGCAATTTAACGCCATGACCCTTCAATGCTTCCTGTTTCTGTACAGATGCAAAGTAAGCGTCCGGGTGCGTATGTGCATCAGATTCTATGTCAACGGCCAGTTTCTTTTCTTCACAGAAAAACGTGACAATGTAGTCGCCAATCGGGTGCTGCCACGTGAACGCGCAGCCCAGTTGGTTGTCTTTAAGTCGGTTCCAGAGCAAAACCTCGGCGTTTGAACTGAAATCACGCAAATAACGGGTCAGTTCCGACAAGGCCGGGTTAGGTGGCGGAAAGTTGTTGTCTTCCATAACGGCCTCCCCCAACCCCCTCCCAAGGAGGGGGCTTTTTAACATTGAAATTTTGAGATTCGAAACTGTACTATTTCACAAACTAATAAAGTAAAGCCCCCTCCTTGGGAGGGGGTTGGGGGAGGCTTTCAAAAATTCGCAATCCGAATCACGTCCGCGAAAATGCCCGCCGCTGTTACTTCCGCCCCGGCACCGGCTCCTTTCACAATCAGCGGACGCACTTTGTAGCGTTCCGTCCAGAACAGTACCAAATTGTCGTTGCCTTCCACTTGGAAAAACGGGCTTTCCGGCCCGACCACCCGCAAACCCGTGTTCAGCTTGCCGTTTTCATAAACAGCCACGTACCGCTGGCGGTTTCCGGCCTTTTCCACGTCGGCGCGGATTTTCTCAAAATGCCCGTCATATTTGGGAAGCACTTGGAAAAACTCTTCAATCGAAGCAGCTTTCTGGCATTCCTCCGGCAGGAAGTTTTCGCTCACCACGTCTTTGGCTTCCATCTTCGCTCCGGCTTCGCGGCTCAAAATCAGGATTTTACGCGCCACATCAAGGCCGTTCATGTCAATGCGCGGGTCGGGTTCGGAATAGCCGAGTTCTTTGGCTTTTTTCACGACGGAACTGAACGCAACGCCCGCTTTGTGTTCGTTGAACAGAAAATTCAGCGTACCCGACAGAATGGCTTCGATTTTCAGCACTTTGTCGCCGCTTTGGGTCAGGTCGTTCAGCGTTTTGATGACGGGCAAGCCGGCTCCCACGTTGGTTTCAAACAGAAACTTGGCTCCGCGTTGCGTGGCCGTCTGTTTCAGACGTTTGTACAAGTCATAGCGACCTGAACAAGCCACTTTGTTCGGCGTGACAATCGAAATGCCGCGTTGCAGCGATTCTTCGTAGATGTCCACCACTTCTTCGCTGGCCGTGCAATCCACCAGAATCGAGTTGCGCAGGTTCATCTCGTGCATTTTCCCGGCAAAGGCTCCCAGCGTCATGGTTTCGCCGTTGTTGTCCAGCACGTTTTTCCAGTCGGGCAGGTGGACACCGTTTTCGTCGAACCACATTTTTTTGCTGTTGGCAATACCAGTCACGCGCAACTCTAAATTGTATTCTTTCAAGAAATATTCCTGCTGTTCACGCATCTGCCGGAGCAACGTGCCGCCTACCGTTCCTACGCCAACCAAGAAAATATTCAGCACCCGCGTATCGGACAAAAAGAACGCCTCGTGGACAATGTTCAGTGCCTTGCGGGAGTCGGCGTTTTGTGTCACAAACGAAATATTGTTTTCCGAACTGCCCTGCGCAATGGCGCGGACATTCACGCCGTTGCGCCCCAGCGACGAGAACAATTTGCCCGCCACGTTGGGCGTGTTGCGCATGTTTTCGCCCACAATGGCAAGGATGCTGAGGTCTTGTTCCACCAGCACCGGCTCCAGCAATCCGCCTTTCAATTCCGAGGAAAACTCGCTCTCAATCAATGACTTGGCCTTGGTTGCATCGCTGGTATTAATGGCAACCGTAATCGAGTGTTCGGACGAAGCCTGTGTAATCAGAATCACATTGATGCGACCGGCGGCCAATGCACTGAACAGCCGCTTGGCGAAGCCCGACACGCCGACCATGCCACTGCCGTTCAGCGAAATCAGGGCGACGGTGTCAATGGACGAAATGCCTTTGATGGGCGAGCCGTTGTCCACGCTTTCGCGGGCCACCAACGTGCCTTCCGCCGCCGGATTGAATGTGTTTTTGATCTTCAGCGGAATGCTTTTGGCAAGCACCGGCTGCACCGACGGCGGGTACAATACTTTGGCTCCGAAATGTGACAATTCCAAGGCTTCGATGTACGACAACTGTTTCAGCACCATTGTTTTGCGCACTTTGCGCGGGTCGGCGGTCATCATGCCGTCCACGTCGGTCCAGATTTCGAGGCCCATGACAATCAGCTTGTCGGTGCGCGAAAAATACTTGCGGATGCGTTTGTCGGTTTCCTCGAACTCAACAAGGGCATTGCCGAAG
>JALOMD010000576.1 GCA_025455595.1 Cytophagales bacterium
CGATGGGGCAAAAAACAATACACTGTATTTGACGAACAGAAATCTTGGGCGGGTTCGCTGGCGTTTTTGGCAGTAGCTTGTGCTGTTAATTTAGTGCTTTTTGGCAGTGCTATCACTGTAACCATATCTCTTGCTCAAGGAATCGCCGCCATATTTTTCATTGCGTTGGTCGCCACTGTCGCCGAAGCCATAGGCATCCGAGGAACCGACAACTTGCTGATACCCGCCGCTGTTATTTTCGCGATGCTTTTGGTTGACTATTTCATTCCGGTGTTGCCACGATAATATAGTGCAGACGAGTGAAATTTTAAGCAAAAAATGCTTAAAACGCTGTCAGATACTATGAAACTGTCTGACATTTTTGGTTTCGGTTCAAAAATGATGGAATGTGTCATCTGTAGGGGCGGGGCTTGCCCCCGCCCTTGCTTCCCACAGACCCTCATTACCCTTGGCCGAGCCTGCACGGGAGAGGGCGGGGGCAAGCCCCGCCCCTACAGTTCGACGTTTTGGGCGAAAAACAACCAAAACGGAAAACGCCAAACAATCACTATATTATTTTTCCATTGACACGATGATTACCATACAGACAAATCTATTGATTGAGCAGACAACAAAAATTGAGCTATTCAACTCTGTACTGAAAAGCATGTACACAGAAGTCGAACTACCTCAAAAACTCCGCGAAAGCATTCCGGCGCAGCACTTGGATTCGCTGTGGGTAGTTTCGGAAAATAATCGTCCGGTGGCGCGGTTTTCGGTGTATAAAAATCCGGAGTTGTCTTACGAAAATCACGATACTTGGTGCGTTGGGCGTTACGAATGCATTGATAATCAATTGGTTGCGCAGTACACACTACAACAGGCCGTTGATTACATCCGGCAAAAAGGCGGCACATACATCATCGGGCCGATGAACGGCAGCACGTGGGAAAGCTACCGCTTCGCCACCACCAACGACACGACTTTTTTTCTGGAACCGCTGCAACGCGACTGGTACGCAACCCAATGGACAAACAACGGCTTTGCAGTCCTCGCCGGCTACGAATCACACATAGACGAGGCGTTGCTCTACGATGAGCCGCAATTGCAATACGCCACCGAACAACTACGTTCTGTTAATATCGAGCTTCGTTCTATTGATTTGGCAGGTTTTCACAGTGAATTGAAAAAAATGTACGCTTTGTGCAGTCAGGTTTTTCAATCCAATTTTCTGTTTACACCAACCGATTTACAGGCGTTTTCACAGAAATACTTGCCCATTCAACCGTATTTGGATGCCGATTTATTTTGGCTGGCCTGTGATGCGAACCAGAACATTGTCGGTTTTCTGTTCGCCGTTCCTGACCACAGTGATACTGTTAACAGAACCGCCATTGTGAAAACACTCTGTCGGCTGCCCGGCGCGGCGTATAAGTCAGTGACTCCGGCGTTGTGCAATCAATTTATGAAAACCGTCCGGCAAAAGGGCTACCGGCGCGTTATCCATGCGTTCATGCACAAGCAAAATCCGTCCATGAACGTATCGGCCCGTTTTTCGGGACATTCGTTCAAAGAATACGTTTTGTTGGGAAAACCCTTGTAGCATCACGCCGTGGCGTGATGCGCCGCCGTAGGCGGGTTTTGATGTTTCCAAACATACTATTTTGCCATCTGCGTTTTGGTCATTTTTTGCTTAAAACGGCGTATAGAAATCCTACGGATTTCGCACAGGCTAAAGCATGTGCTACAAACCTACCCTATTCATTTGGAACACCTCGACCACAACACCATCCGATATTTTTACCAAGCCGCCGCCAAGCATCCCAACCGGCCTGCGATTATTGAGAAAGACCGCCGCATCACCTTTGACGAACTGGCCGACGAAGTGAGAGATGCCGCCGAACGGTTGCAGTCCGCAGGCATCCGTCCCGGCGACCGGGTACTGGTGTTCGTTCCCATAAGCATTGACTTGTACACAACCGTGTTGGCTCTGTTTCATTGCGGAGCCGTGGCCGTCTTTGCCGAAGAATGGGCGGATAGAAAAAAACTCGCCGAATATTTGCAAATTGCCAAGTGCAAGGCCATCATTTCCACAAAGAAAATTCTATTCTTGGCCTCGCTACTTAGTAAAAGCATCCGAAAAATCCCGCTCAAAATCAACATTCCTTCGTTTACCGTTTTGCGTTTACCGTTTACTGTTAAAATAGTATCTCCCGACAAGTCAAAACCCCATGATAGAGAAGTAACGGTAAACGGTGAGCGACAAACGTTAAGCGAAGAAGAAGCCCTTGTCACTTTCACCACTGGCAGTACTGGAACGCCCAAGGCGGCCAATCGGACGCACGGGTTTTTGCGGCAACAATTGGATGCGTTGCTGCCCGTCATTTACGGTGAACAAGCCGCGCTGGAAACGCTGGCCGTAGCTGACGACGATGTGGACATGACGCTGCTGCCCATCGTGCTGCTCATCAACCTGGCGATTGGCCGAACCTCCGTGCTGGCCGATTTCAATCCACGGAAACCGCAAACGTTTGAGCCAGCGGTGGTTTGGCAACAGATTGAACAACAGCGGGTTACGTCGTTTACGGCGGCTCCGTATTACGTTGAGAAATTTGCCAATTTTTGCCTAAAACGCACTGCCACAACTTCCATCCGAAAGATATTTTGCGGCGGCTCCAGCATTTTCCCGGCATCGGCTCAAACAATCAGCCGAGCCTTTCCGAAAGCGGAAATTCATTTCATTTACGGCTCCACCGAAGCCGAACCGATTGCGCATCTCACGGCAACGGATTTAATCAGACAGCACCCGGATTTACGGTTGCACAAAGGTCTGTGCGTAGGGAAACCCGCCGAATCGTTGGCAGTGTCTATTGTCTCTTTACAGTCGAAATTGACGGCCAATTGCAACGAAACTGAATTTGAAAACGCCCGTTGCGCTGTGGGTGAAATCGGCGAAATCTGTGTGCATGGCCCGCACGTGTTGCAACGGTATTTGAACCACGAACAAGTGATGCGCGACAACAAATACCGCCTCAACGATGAGGTAATTTGGCACCGTACGGGCGATGCGGGGTATTTGGACGAGAACGGCTTGTTGTATCTGACGGGTCGTTGCCGGGAAATCATTCGTTGGGAAGGCTCAGACTATTATCCGCTCGTGTTTGAAAACAATGTGCAACAGTGGCTGCCCGGCGTTGAAGCGACTTTGTTAAGCGTTGATAATCAGCCGTATGTGGTTGTAGCACCGGACGAAAATCGGAAAGCCGTTTTAGGCATTTTTAGGGAAAAATCGCCGGAAATGGCAACGTGGCCTGTTGTATTCTCGGGAGAGTGTCATTTAAAAAACTCCACCCCCGTCCCCTCTCCTGCTGAGAGGGGTGTGTCTTGCGATGAACTTAGCTCTTTGTCTCAAACCTGTCTGTACGAAAGACGTTTTTAGGTTGAATGCATCTCCCCTCTCAGCAGGAGAGGGGCTGGGGGTGAGGTTTGCGGCGTTTTGGCCTTTTTTTGCCCAAAACGCTCCCGAAATTGAAACTTTTCAAGAACCTCTCAGGTCAATCATAAAAATCAGGTTCAATCAGAGGTCTGATTTTCTTGTCCATAAACTTGTATAGACAAGTTGCGTTTCCTATCTTGCACCCGCAAAGTCTTTTGTCTCACGTCTCAACTCTCTTGTCTCGAAAGTGAAAACCCCGCAATACCGACAATTGCACCAGTTGCTGAAAAAGCAAATTCTGGCGGGCGAGTTTCAGGAAGGCGACTTGTTGCCCTCTGAAAATGAGCTAAGTGCGGCCCACAACATCACGCGGGCTACGGTGCGGCAGGCGTTGGAGGAACTGGTGAAGGAAAAATACATTTACAAGCACAAAGGCCGGGGCAGTGTGGTGAGTTCACAGCGGAAAACGCTGGGTTTGTTATCGTTTCGGGGGTTTTCGGAAGTGGCGGAAGCGGCGCATCTGACCGTGAAGACGGTTGTGTTGCAAAAGCCTGTGCTTATTCCGTGGGAAGACGATTTTTTTTATCCGCTTTCCAAAGCCGAGAAAGCCGCCGGTTGCATTTTTCTGGAACGCCTGCGCTGCGCCGACCAGGACCCAGTTATGCTGGAATACACGTACATTCCCAACAGCGGCCTGCCGGATTTTTTGCAACACAGCTTGGTACACGATTCTCTGTTCGAAACGCTGCACGTACAGTACGACATTGAG
>JALOMD010000577.1 GCA_025455595.1 Cytophagales bacterium
CGTGACCAGCAACGCGTCGAACACCAGCCTGCTGCTCACCATCAAGGGCACGGCCGCTCCCAAGCCCGCCGCCACGCCGGAAGAACTGGCCGCCTCGCCCCGGATGCAACTGCAGACAACGGGCTACGCGTTCGGCAAAATCGAGAAAGGCCAGACCGTGAGCCGCACGTTCACGTTCACCAACACGGGCAAAAGCGACCTGGCCATCAAAGGTGTCTATAGTGCCTGCGGCTGTGTGACGCACAAAGCCTCCAAGCAGTCCGTAAAGCCCGGCGAACAGGCCACAATCGAGCTACGCTACACGCCGCGCAGCCTGAACCAACAGAACGAAACCGTGACCGTAAGCACCAACGACCTGCACAATCCCACGCAGACCATTGTGCTGCAAGCCAACGTGGTCGAAAGCCTGACACAACAGAACATGCTGCGGGAACAGAAACCGGCGGTGCCCTTTTAAGAACTAACGTTTTGGGCAAAAAACGGCCAAAACGCTTACCCAACTGTGGTTTGAAAAACAAGAACCCCGTGCGGCATCGCACGGGGTTCTTGTTTTTCAACTCTTTTCAGTTCTAAGAACTATCCGCAAAGACGCGTTTGGTGTGTTGGCGTTTCGGGCAGTTTTTACCAAAAAGACTGCGGAGGCAGCCACACCCGACTCTGCAATACCCGCGATGTCGAAAAAAATCAGAAATAGTCATTACAAAACTGACAATTAGGTATCTGGGTAGTGAAACCAGCACTTATGCCAAGATGCGTTTTGGGCAAAAAACGGCCAAAACGCCGATGCGGCAATTAAAAACTCCTTGATTACAAGCAGCCAAGAGAAGGCATTTTTCCAACTGATTTTCGTACAGCGTACAACCAGCGACCCGTAAGCCTTTCCGCCCCATTTTTTCACCTAACCTTTTCAAACCATGAAAAAGGCAGTCCTTTCTATTTTTTTCATCTTAATCGTTTCACTCATGGAAGCCAAAACCTATGTGCTCGTTCACGGAGCCTTCGCCGGAAAATACGCGTGGGACAAAGTGAAGCCCATACTTGAAAAGCAGGGCCACAAAGTAATCGTGTTTGACTTGCCTGCCCACGGCGACGACCCTACGCCCGCCAAGGATGCCACCTTCGACGGCTACGTTGACTTGGTGATCAAGCACATCAACGCCGAAGCCGGTCAGGTTGTGCTGGTCGGCCACAGCATGGGCGGCGTGGTCATTTCGCAAGTGGCCGAACGAATTCCCGCCAAGATTGAAAAACTGGTGTATTTGTCAGCCTATTTACCCAAGAACGGCCAGAGCCTGCAAGACTTGGGGCAAGCCGATGCCCAAAGTCTGATTGGTCCGAACCTAAAGTTTGCCGCCGACTATTCAGGGGCTACCTTGCCCGACGACATCGCCGTACAGGTGTTTGCAGGGGATTGTTCTGATGACATCAGAAAAATGGTGGTAGCCAAAGGCAAACTTGAACCGCTGGCCGCATTTCAAGCGAAAGTCTCGCTGACGGATGGTAACTTCGGCAAGGTGCCCAAGTATTACATCGAAACCACTAAAGATCAAGGTGTGGGTACTTTGCTCCAAGAAAAAATGATTGCCGACAATGGGACGGTTGCCAAAGTCTATAAGATTGATTCTGGCCACAGTCCGTACTTTGCCAAACCTGAGCAGCTAACCAAAATATTCTTTGACATCAACTAATCCTCGTCTAACCTTTATGGCTACCGGTCAAGTAAAAACATCCGAACTCCAAGAAATCCCGTTCCCGATTCCGGGAGCCACCAGCGACAAGCTTTTTGCCCAAATTCTAAATACCGACACCAACGTCGGCCCTGTTGCCGCCGTATTATTCATGGAAGCAGGTTGCCGTATTCCGGCGCACATTCATCACAAAACTACCGAGTTGCTGTACGTGCTGGAAGGCGATTTCATCAAGAAAGGAATCAGCTACGGGCCGGGGGCGTTTTTCGCCAACTCTGCCGGACAAGTACACGGCCCGCACGAAAGCAGGCACGGTTGCAAAGTGCTGTTCGTCCAGCCGCACGAGGTAGATCCGTCCGATTTCGAGATTGCGGACTGATTGCTGCTCAAAACACTACAAACCAGCATCGTCCAGAAGGCATCAGCGACTTCCTTGGACGATGCTGGTTTGTCATTGAAATTCTATTCGGAACGGGCTATTGATTTTCCAAGCAGACGCAAACATGAAGCCGTTTTGGGCAATAAATGCTTGAAACGGTTGTTCGGCTTTGTTTTTTGACCTCTTCCTGCCAGCACCACAGACAACCACACAGATGCGGCGTTTTGGGCAAAATTTGCTTAAAACGTAACCCTCAAACTGAACTTTAAACAACCTCTGAAACACTTGTGTAGGTTTGTCTTTACAAGTTGGTGATTAAACCACACAGGCAATTGCCACTAACCAGAACAAAATCAAATTCTCCCGCAGCAGCTTGATGGCATGGTAAACCAAATTGCGCACCGCCTGTTCCGAAACAGACATCACCTCACTGATTTCCTCGTAGCTCATCCGGTCGTAATACCGCAGGTAAATCGCCTCCTGCTGCCGCTTGGTCAGTTGCTTCATCGCTTCGGTTAGTTTCCGCTTCAGTTGCTCGTCGGTTTGCCGGGCAATCAACACCGATTCGTAGTCGAACTCCAGCAGCCCGCCGTCATTGTTCGCCAACCGGATTTGCTTGGCTGTACGCTGCTGCGCTTTGATGAGCCGCATTTTCAAGGCCCGGAACAAATACGCCTTGATGGAGATCACGTCCGTCAGATGCTGCTTGCGTTGCCAGATTCCCAAGAACAAATCCTGAATGCAGTCTTCCAGCAATTGTCGGTCGGGGGTCATTTTGCTGCCGTACCGAATCAACGCGTCATAGTACAAGGTGAAAATATCCTCGTAGGCCTGTAGGCTTCCCTGCTTCAACTCTGTCCATAACGTTTGCTCGTCCGGTAAGGTCATGCGCGTCTTGTTTCCTTGCAAAAGAAAATAAAAAAAATCAAAAAATAATCATTACAAAACCGGAGGCGACGGATCATGGCTATAAAAACACAAAAGCATCCATGAATTATACCAATTACAAGGCAGAGGATTTTTTGGCGGACGAAAGCTTTTTGGCTTGGCATTACCGAACCGATGCCCGTGCCGTGCGTTTCTGGGCGGAATGGCAGGCGCAAAACCCCGAAAAACAGCCCGATGTGCAAGAAGCCGTCCGTTTGTTGGAGTTGCTGGCTGGCGACCCGTCCGCGCAAATGGCCGATCCGCACAAGGAAGCCGCCCGGCAACGCCTACTGGCGAACGCACAGGC
>JALOMD010000578.1 GCA_025455595.1 Cytophagales bacterium
GGCCGTCAGTTGGTCGGAGGTGGCCGTCACGTGGCGCATCGTCACTTGGTCAAGCAATTCGGTTCGCATCACGGAGGCAAACTGCGCCTTCAGCATCGGGTGGTCGCCGTCCACGCACACCAAGCCTTGCTCGCCGAACAGTTCGGCGGCCCACTGGCGGGTGGCGGCGGCCAGCGTCTCGTTCTGAAGGTAAGCCTGCTCGAAAACGGGGAATTTTTCGGGCAGTTGCGCCAGCACCGTTGCCATTCCCTGCGGATTCATGCGACCCACGGCCCCGGTTTGGTCGGTTTCCCACGCGTATTTCTTGCCGAACAAATGGAAATGATTGATTTCGGCGAAGTCGTGGTCTTCGGTGGCCATCCAATAGACAGGCACAAAGTGAAAGTCCGGGTACGCGGCATTCAGTTGTTTGGCCAAATTGGTCACGGTCACCAGCTTGTAAATCACATAAAGCGGCCCGCTGAAAATATTGAGTTGGTGCCCGGTGGTGACGGTGAACGTGTTGGGCTGCCGCAGCCGGTCTATCTGCGCCAGCACGGCCGGGTTGTCGAGGTTAGCGTATTGCGCCGAAAGCACTTGGTGCAGCGTCTCGCGTTTGGCCGCATCGAACGTCCGTTGGCCCGCCACCAGCCCGAAAGCCTCCGGCGTGGGAAATGCGTTGTAAAACGGCTGCAACGTATCTTTTCGGGAAATGTAATCCAGGAAAAGCGAAGAAAACTGATTGGTTTGCGCCAACGGCAGGAAACGGGAAGTCATGAATCAATTAAGAATTAAAAATTAAAAATTAAGAATTCGGGCTTTGTCTGTCACGCTTGCCAAAAGCCAAATATACGCGACTGTCCGACATTTCTTTGTCCAACAGCGTTTTGAGCATTTTTTGCCCAAAACGCCTCGTGATGTTCTGCGAAGTCTTTGACTTCGCAGGATTAATCCGGTAGTCTCTGACTACCTCGTGCGAAGCACGGAACGGCGTTCCGAACGCGGCTGGTTGCGCTACACGCCGCCTGTCACGCCTCGGCGTGAGTAGTCACAGACTACCGAAATGAACACTTCGTAGCAAAATGCTACGAAGAACACTTTGCGATTGTCTAACATTTTCCGTTTTGGGCAATTTTTGCCCAAAACGCAACATCCGTAGGGGGCGGGGGCAAGCCCCGCCCTGTTTCCCACAGGCTCGGATTATTCTTTCGACGTGCCTGTACGTGACGCGCTGGGCGGGGGCAAGCCCCGCCCCTACGAATTGTATAATTGATTTTCACTTACGACTTATCCCCTACGACTGGGTACTCAGAAAACGTATCTTTGCCCGAAGGCTAAACGAGTCTCGTTTAGCCTTCGGTTCTGGCTGACGACTGACCACTCACCACTTACATTGAAACAACATGCGCATCGGCGGCGTACCCGAACACTTCAACCTGCCTTGGCGACTCGCCATCGAAGAAGGCGTTTTTGCGAATCTCGGCCTCGACCTTCAATGGACTGACTACCCCGGCGGCACCGGAGCCTTGAACCGCGCCCTCCGCGACGGCGAACTGGACTTGGCCGTAATCCTCACCGAAGGCATGGTGGCCGACATCATCAACGGCAACCCGGCCCGGATTCTAAAAATACACGTTCGCACGCCGCTCAACTGGGGTGTTTTCGTGAATAGTGCCTCCGCGTTCCGGTCGCTGGACAACCTGCGGGCGGCGCGGTTTGCGGTGAGCCGCATGGGGTCGGGGTCGCATTTGATGGCGTATGTAAACGCCCTGCAACGCGGCTGGGACGCGACGGCCCTACGCATGGTGGTGTTGCAAAACCTCGACGGCATGAGGCGCGGCCTGCGCGACGGCGAAGCGGATGCGTTCATGTGGGAAAAGGTAATGACCCAGCCGCACGTGGACAGCGGCGAACTGCGCCGCGTGGGCGTGGTGCCTACGCCGTGGCCGGGCTTCGTGCTGGCCGCCCGTGGCGAAGTGCTGGCCGGACAGTCGGCGCAAATAGCAGCTATGTGCAAGGCGTTCAATGCGTTTGTCACTGGTTTCAAGGCCCGTCCGCACTTGGCCGAGACCATTGCGCGGCGTTACGCCCTGCCGCTGTTCGACGTGCGGCAATGGCTTGCCGAAACCGAATGGGCGACTGACAACCGCATTGACTCCTTCATGCTCGAAAACGTGATGGATGTGCTGCAAAAAGCCGGGATGATTGCAAAGAAAATACCGGTTGGGCAACTGATGTATCTGTAATTGTCCCGGCAAGGCGTTTTGGGCAATTTTTGCCCAAAACGCCAAGCATTGTTCTCTGATCACTAAATACCAATTGTTCGGTCATTTCACTGCTCTTTGCGTCCTTTGCGAAAATCTCTGCGCCTTTGCGTGAAAAAAACAGTTGCACGCAAAGGCGCAAAGAAAAACGCGAAGGCCGCAAAGCGAATAGCAACAAACTGACCACTTACGACTTACCACTTTCCACTCATGAAATACAATCTCAATTGGCTGATTGAAAAACACAACAACGGCGAACAGTTGAAATACCTTTTCTTTTGGGGCCACCAGCCGCGCAAAGACGGCAGCATCGGCGACAGTTGCTTCAGCCAATGGTGGCAGTCGGCGTTTACGGTCGGCGGCACCGAGTACAAGACCGCCGAACATTGGATGATGGCCCAAAAGGCGCGTCTGTTCAATGACGAAGAAACGCTGGCGAAAATAATCGCCGCCAAAACGCCCGCCGAAGCCAAAAAACTGGGCCGCGCCGTGCGAAATTTCAATCCTGCGCAGTGGGACGCACACAAGTACGAATTTGTCAAAACCGGCAACGTACACAAGTTTTCGCAGCACGCCGACTTGAAAGCGTATCTGCTCGCCACCGGCAACCTGATTATCGTGGAGGCCAGCCCGGTGGACAAGATTTGGGGCATCGGCATGGCGAAAGACAACCCTGATGCGGAGAATCCCGCCAAGTGGAAAGGCCAAAACCTGCTCGGCTTTGCGTTGATGGCAGTGCGGGACGAACTACGCCAGCCGTAGCACATGCTTCAGCCCGCGCAAAATCCGACAGGATTTTTCAACTATAAACCAACGCAAGCCAGCGCGGCGTTTTGGCCGTTTGCTGGCTACAAACAGGCATTGTACGTCTCTGGTTTTACAAAAGTGAAACAGAGTTTGGAACAAGAGGTTGTCTAAAACATCTACGCCATTCAGATGAAAAACAAATTGAATTTTTCCACCGAAAAACATGAGACTTCGCCCTGACACAAACGTAGCGTGTTACCATGCCGACTACAGGCCAGCGATAGGCTTTTTCGTCTTGGGCTTTCTGCTATCGGTCGCCATTGTGTTCGGTAGTAGCCCTGTCGAAAGTTGGGTGGTGCTGGCCTGGCTGCCTGTGTCCCTGTTCGTAGCGGCATTTCTTAAAACTCGGACGTATTCTGTTACCGAAAAAACGCTTACAGCCAGCTACCTGTGGGGACTGTTCCCAAGGCGATACGACTTACAACAAATCCGCAGAGTGAAAACAACTGAACAAAAACCAACCGGACGAGAAGGAGGTTTTTACGTAGTGCTGACTTTGAGTTCAAAATACTACATTGCCAAAAGAATCCGTGTGGAATTTTTAGACGGTACACATTTGAAAATTGACGGCCGCACGCTTGTTGCACAAGACTACGTAAGGCTCGCACAAAGATTGAAGAGCAGATGAACTTCTCTTGGCGGCAGCACAGCCCCGCCTTGTAGGATGGTCGGCGTATTTTTTGCGTTTTAGGCAAAAATTGTCAAATCCCTCAACAAGCGGGAACAGCCAAAACGCCGCTGGCGCACTTTTTTGACAGACTGCGCGTTGAAAAAACGTTTTCAACCTTTCAAACCGAAGAAGTCGTTTTGTCCATGCGCCGCCTTTTGCTTCGCCGCTTGCAACGCGGATTCCTGCTTTGCTTCGTATCTCTGCCGCTGGCCTTGGCCGGGTGCGGCAAAACCACGCCCATCCGCGACGTTTTCCGCAAGCAGACAGCCTACGAGAAATACCAACAAGCCCTCAAAGACACCCGCCTCGACCAGACAGCCCTCGGCCGCGACTGGCTGCTGGCCGGGCAGCGTGCCCTCCGCGACTCGGTGCTGATGCCGGTGCCGTTTCGCGAGACGGCTTATTTTGCCGCCGACAAGCCTACAGCTTACGGGTTCCGGTTCCATGCCCGACGCGGCGAACGCATCAGCGTGCAACTGACCGTGCAGGCCGCACAACCGGTGCGGATGTTCGTGGATGTGTTCGCTTGGGACGGCACGCCCAAGCCCTTGATTTCCAGCGACTCGACGGGCACGCTGACTTTCGATGTGGACGAAGACCGCACGCACTTGGTGCGCGTCCAGCCCGAACTGCTCCGCAGCGGCCGCTATACGCTGACGGTTGCCAGCGGGCCGTCGCTGGGGTTTCCGGTGCGGGGCAAAACCGACAAGGACATCGGCAGTTTTTGGGGGGCCGTTCGCGACGGCGGCCAGCGGCGGCACGAGGGGATTGACATCTTCGCCCCACGCGGCACACCGGCCGTTGCGTCCGTCGGCGGAACCGTGCGGGAGGTGAACACCAACAATCTCGGCGGCAAGGTGGTGTGGCTCCGCGACGATGCCCGCAACCAAGTGCTCTACTACGCCCACCTCGACACGCAACTGGTGCAACCCGGCCAGCGGGTGAGCCTCGGCGACACACTGGGACTGGTGGGTACCACCGGAAACGCCCGGTTCACCGCGCCGCATTTGCACTTCGGCATTTACCGCTGGCTCACGGGAGCCATTGACCCGTACCCGTTCGTGAAGTCGCCAGCGGGGCCGCCGCCTGCCGTGCAGGTGCCGCTCGAAAACCTGGGCCGGTGGCACCGCATTTCGGTCAAGAAAGCCGAATTGCGGGCATTGCCTTCCGACAAGTCTCCCGCCTCCGACTTGGAGCGACACACACCGCTGCTGGTTCTGGGCGGCAACGCCGACTGGTTCCGCGTGCAACTGCCCACGGGCGAGCAAGGGTACGTGGCCGCCCGGAAAACCGAACTTGTCCGGCTGCCTGTACGTCGCGTGAAACTTCCGTCCGACACGCCCGTCACCGACCAGCCGCTTTCCGCTGCGCCAATCGTGGAAACATTGCCCGGTGGTACTTCTGTCTCAACGCTGGCCCGTTTCGGAAACTATTGGCTGGTGGAAACCGCACGTTTCGGGCTGGGGTGGATAGAAGCGGGAGACTAAATGCGGAGTGCGGAGTGGCGAATGCGGAAGAAAGAAGCAGTAGCAAGGCGTTTTGGGCGTTTTTTGCCCAAAACGGCCTCAACACACAGGTCGGTAAGCGGTGCGTCAGACCGGAAATCCCGCCGAACGCCCAGACAACAGGCTCGCGTCCCGACAGGTCGGGATGGCCGAAACGCGAACATAAGACCAGATTTTAGACCATGAGACTGCTTAACATTTCGGCTTTTGGTTCCGAACCGTAGGGGCGGGGCTCGCCTCCGCCCTCTGTCGTGCAGGCTCGGCCAAGGTCAATGCGAGCCTGTGCCGGACAGGGCGGGGGCAAGCCCCGTCCCTACAGTCGGTGCGTTTTGGGCAGGAAACGGTCAAAACCAAAAACCTGAAACAGTCATCATCTTTTAAAATCATGATGCGGAATGCGTTTTATGCATTTTTTGCCTAAAACGCCTGTTGCCTTGGCTCCACCTATTCTTTTTCCAGATTCGGGGTATAAACCAATCCTACGGAAGCGAAATTCAGCCACGAGAACGTGTATGTGCGTTCCACGTTTGCCCCGCCTTGGATGACGCGGTAGCCTGCTTTGACAGCCAACTGTTCCGAGAAACGGTATCCCACGCCCGCAAACACATCGAACGCCTGCCCTTGCCGCGCGTAGCTGGCATCTGCTTCGGAAAGTACCAGCAGCCGACGGGCCGGATTCCACCACAAATTGTAGTGCAGCAACGGCACCACGCCGAAATTGTCGAACGATTGGCTTTGGTTTTCGTCGCGGAGGCGCACCAGCGCATCGCGCACGAGGCCCGTCAGGCCCACGCCGAGCCGGAAGCGGTTTTTGCGCACCAGCTCGTAGCGGTAGGTGAGCCGGTAAGTGTTGAACTTGAACGTGCCCGTCAGGTCGGTTCCGGCGGCGAAAAGTTCGTTGTTGTAGAGCACGTCTTTGCCCAAAATCCCTTTCGAGTCAACCGACAGCGGCGCGAACAGCACCGAAACCGTGTGCCGCCGCCCGAACGTGTAGCCTGCCCGCAGCCGGTAGAAC
>JALOMD010000579.1 GCA_025455595.1 Cytophagales bacterium
GGTAAACGGTAAACGGTAAACGGTAAACGGTAAACGGTAAACGGTAAACGGTAAACGGTAAACGGTAAACGGTAAACGGTAAACGGTAAACGGTAAACGTTTAAATACTCCAGTCAATCGGTGCTTTTTCCATGCGCACGCAGTCGGCCAAGGTGGTGTTGTCGAGGATTTCGGCGGTGGCATCGCGTACTTTGCGCATGGTGATGCGGATCGAACAGTTTTCCACGTCTTCGCATTCATCGCAGGGCTGGTAGCCATTTTGGCGGGCACACGGCACCCACGCCAGCGGGCCGTCAATAATCCGAATCACTTGGCCTATCGTGATTTGTTCGGGCGTTTTCAGCAGCCCGTAGCCGCCCGTCTTGCCCCGGCGACTGTACAAAATGCCTTGGTTCTTCAAATCAAGCAGAATGGCTTCGAGGAATTTCTTGGGGATGTTCTCTTTCTCGGCAATGTCGCCGATGAGAAGGGCTTCTGAACCGTAGTCCTTGGCTAACACAAACAGAGCCTTAAGGGCGTATTTCGCTTTTTTGGAGAGCATTTAGTAAGGTCAGAGTTAAGAAGTCAGAGGTCAGAACCGCCTCTATTCGCTGCAAATTTACGAAAAGTCTATCAATTAACTATAGATTTCCGAACGCCGTTTCGGGCGTTTTGAGCAAAAAATGCTTAAAACGCAAAAGCTTGTCGGTCAACGAGATAGTGATTTAGAACTCTGAATTCTAAATTCTGAATTCTGAATTCTTAAATTTGCGCCCTTGCAACTAACAAAAAACCTGATGCTGCTTGACTTTGAGAAACCGATTGCCGAACTGGAGGCCAAACTGGCCGACATGAAGCAACTTGCCGAAGGCTCTGACCCGGACATGCAGGCCGCTGTGAAAACACTGGAGCAGAACATCCTGAAGCTCAAACGCGAAACCTACCAAAACCTCACCCGCTGGCAACGCGTCCAACTCTCGCGCCACCCCGAACGGCCCTATACCCTCGACTACATTTACTCCATCACCGACCAGTTCATCGAACTGCACGGCGACCGCACCGTGGCTGACGACCAAGCGATGGTAGGCGGGCTGGGTACCGTGGGCGGGCAAACGGTCATGTTCATCGGCCAGCAAAAAGGCCGCAACACCAAACAACGCCAGCAGCGCAACTTCGGCATGGCCAACCCCGAAGGCTACCGCAAGGCGTTGCGCCTGATGAAGATGGCCGAGAAATTCCACAAGCCCATCGTCACGTTCATTGACACGCCGGGGGCCTTTCCGGGCATCGAAGCCGAAGAACGCGGCCAAGGCGAGGCCATTGCCCACAACCTGCGCGAGATGTTCATGCTCAAAGTGCCGGTGATTTGCATCATCATCGGCGAAGGCGCGTCGGGCGGGGCGTTGGGCATTGCCATCGGCGACCGGGTGCTGATGCTCGAAAACACTTGGTACTCAGTGATTTCGCCCGAATCGTGCTCGTCCATCCTGTGGCGCAGTTGGAACTACAAGGAACAAGCCGCCGAAGCCCTGAAACTCACGGCCGACGACATGAAGACCTTCGGCCTGGTGGACGGCATCATTCCCGAACCGCTTGGCGGTGCCCACACCGACCCGGCCGGCATGGCCCAAACCGTGCGCCAAGTCATTGTGGACACGCTGGCCGAACTGAACGCCCTCAGCCCGCAACAACGCATTAACCAACGCATCGAAAAATTCGGCTCGATGGGGGTGGTGCGCGGGTAAACGTTGCTTCGATACTTCGTTCTTCGATGCTTCGTTTTGCGGTTATCTTCAGGCGTTTTGGGCAAAAAACGGTCAAAACGCTTATTATGAAAACAGTTGCGGCGTGTAACGAAGCACGAAGCATCGAAGCATCGAAACACCATGCGCCTGCACGTCATTGACACCGGATTTTTCAAGCTTGACGGCGGAGCCATGTTTGGCGTGGTGCCCAAAAGCCTGTGGCAAAAGCTGAATCCCGCCGATGAAAACAACCTCTGCACGTGGGCCATGCGCTGCCTGCTCGTCGAAACCGGCGACCGGCTCATCCTCGTGGACACCGGCATCGGCGACAAGCAGGACTTACGTTTCTTAGGCTTCTACCACTTGCACGGCGAGGCCAGCCTGCTCAGCTCCATCCGCCGAGCCGGTTTCACTCCCGACGACGTGACCGACGTGCTGCTCACGCACCTACACTTCGACCACGTGGGCGGGGCCGTCAGTGCCAACCCCGACCGCACGCAGTATTTCCCCACCTTCCGCAACGCCCGCTACTGGTCTAACCGGCAGCATTGGCAGTGGGCCGTGCAGCCCAACGCCCGCGAAAAAGCCAGTTTTCTGAAAGAGAACATCCTGCCTTTGCAAGAAAGCGGCCAGTTGCACTGGATTGAAGAAAACCAGCCGTCGCCGTTTCCGGGCGTGGAGTTGCTGTTCGTCAACGGCCACACCGAAGCCATGATGCTGCCCAAAATCGCGTACAACGGCCGCACGCTGGTCTATATGGCCGACTTGGTGCCGTCGGCGGGACACGTGCCGATTCCCTACGTGATGGGCTACGACGTGCGTCCGCTCCTGACGATGGACGAGAAAACCCGCCTGCTGAACCAAGCCGTTCAGGAAAACTGGCTGCTGATGTTCGAGCACGACCCAGCCACAGAATGCGCCACCGTGCAGTCCACCGAAAAAGGTGTTCGCATAGCCGAAAAAGGCGATTTGACAGCGTTTGTGTAAATTCCTACGATGGAAAATCGGGATTATCGTTTTGGGCAAAAATTGCCCAAAACGCCACTGCGTCGTGGCGACCTGTCCCGGCTTGTCGGAATGACTGAGATTTTATACCAATTTTGAATGATGAAACGTGAGTTCGGCGAAGCCAATGCGTAATGTCGAATGATGATTTGTTTGAAAATCAGCAGTTTATGACTCTGCAAACACGCTATAAATCTTTAATAGGACTTACGCAAAAAGCTATATAAATCATTGAAGATGAGTTGTTTAACTTTGGCAAAGGTTTTCGCACAACTTGCTCACCGCCAGCACCTTTGCCAAAGTTTTGCGTAAGTCCTAAAATTTGGTGTTACCCCACGTGAACCGTTATATCGGGGTCATGCCAAGGCTATCTCTCCGAACCAGAGATTTTGTCTTGTATCACGGATGACGCGGATGACACAGATTACACGAATACGCCTTTGATACACAGTCGTCGCTATTCGAGAAACTGCCTATCCGCAATTCACGACAAGGCGTTTTGGGCAAAAAACGGCCAAAACGCAAAAGCGGCGGATGTGAAAACCGCCGCTTTGCTGACCATCCAG
>JALOMD010000580.1 GCA_025455595.1 Cytophagales bacterium
CATCGCGCCGTTGGCAAAACGTTCGTCTTTCAGGCGTTTTGCCATGTCGTTGAGCAGGCGCAGTTCGTCGGCGAAGTCGCCGCTTTCGCCTTCCAGAATTCGTTGTACTTCTTCGTAGGTGAACCGCCGGTTGGAGTGGATAACCGTGCGGCCGAACCACTCGTGGTAAATCTTGCCCGTCTCGTCCATCTCGAAGACCGCCGAAAACGTCAGCTTGTCCTCGTGCGGCCGCAGCGAGCAGAGGTCGTTGGAGAGCCGTTCGGGCAGCATCGGGATGGTGCGGTCAACGAGATAGACCGACGTGGCGCGGGCAAAAGCCTCGCGTTCGAGGGCCGTGTTGGGCCGCACATAATGCGTCACGTCGGCGATGTGAACGCCGATTTCCCAGCGGCCGTTGTCGAGCCGCTTGATGGACAGCGCATCGTCGAAGTCCTTCGCGTCCTCGGGGTCAATGGTGAATGTGGTGATGTCGCGGAAGTCGCGGCGGTGCGGCACTTCGGCGGCGATGTCGTTTTGAATGGCATTGGCCTCTTTTTCAATCGTTTCCGGAAAGCGGAACGGCAGCCCGAACTCGGCCATGATGGCGTGCATCTCCGTTTCGTGTTCGCCCGCCCGGCCCAGCACCTCCACCACCCGGCCTTCGGGGCCTTGCTCGGCATCGCCCCACTGGGTGATTTTCACCAGCACTTTCTCGCCATCCTGCGCCTTGCCGATTTCGTCGAGCGGCACGTAGATGTCGGTGTACATCCGTCGGTTGTCGGGAATGACAAACGCGTGCCGCCGGGCAATTTCGATTACGCCCACAAACTCGTCGCGCCGCCGCTGGATGATTTCCGCCACCTCGCCTTCCGGCTTGCGGCCCACGCGGTGCAAATAGACGGCCACGCGCACAGTGTCGCCGTCGAGGGCACCGTTCAGGTTGCTGGCGTGTACCCACACGTCGTCGTCTTCGCCTTCGGTTACCACAAAGGCGTGGTGCGGGCTTACCCACTCCACCACACCGGTGCGGGAGGTGGTTTTGCTGTTGTAGCGGTAGGCCCCGTTGCTCAACATGGCGATTTCGTCGGTTTCGATGAGGAAGTCGAGCATGTCGCGCAGGGGCTTCTCGTAGCGGTCGCCCTTGAGTTGGAGCTTCTTGGCGAGTTGCTTGGCGGTGAAGGCTTGGGTGCGGTTTTCGCGCAGGGTTTGCAGCACCTGTTCTTTCAGGTTGCTGCCACGGTCTTTGCCGTTTTTGGTCTTTTTCACAAAAGTCGTCAGTGATAAGTGGTCAGTCGTCAGTGGTCAGTCGTCAGTACGTCCCGACTTGTCGGGACGCTTTTTAGCCCTGAAAGGGCGTGATATTTCAGCACCGGGCATCGCCCGGTGGAACCGACACACACCAGCGTTTTGGGCAAAAATTGCCCAAAACGGCTCTGAACGATAAATGTAGGAAAAAACCGGGTACGCACAACCCGGCCCGGCTGCAAGTTGGTTTGACGTGAAAAAGTTTCCCGGATTTGCCCGCCGTTGGGGACAAATCGCGACAACCCCTTGATTGTCAATTGCCCTATGCAGAAAGCTGTGCCGTTGGTACGCTATTTTGAAAGCGATGGTGCCGAACAATCGCCCCTCGTGCAGGCGGCAACGCGGCTTGTTTCATCCATTACAAACAAACACTTCAATCCTAATCAGTTGTATGAAAAAAATCCTTTTGAGTGTGGGCCTGTTGGTAGCAACCTACGGCGCATACGCCCAAACACCCGCCACCAGCGGCAGCAACACCGGCAGTCGCCGCGACACGATTAACCAGAGCGGTTCAGGCAACACGGGCAGTGGCACAACGGGTAGCGGAACTGGCTCCGGCACTTACGACTCAGGCAACACCGGCTCAGGTTCGGGCACGTCAGGTTCCGGCACAATGGGCACAGGCTCAGGCACTACGGGTTCTGGAAGCGGGTCAGCCGGCTCAGGAACCATGCAGCAGCCGAGCGGCAATACGCAGCAGCCACCCAGCGGATCGGGCAACACCGGCACTTCCGGCTCTGGCACCTCAGGCTCAGGATCTTCGGGCAGCCACGGTTCGGGCAACACGGGTACCTCGGGTTCGGGCACGTCAGGCTCAGGCAGCACGGGTACTTCCGGCTCCTACGGTTCCGGCAAATCAAGTTCCGGCTCAGGCACGACAGGCTCAGGAACTTCCGGCCGGTCGGGTTCTTCTACGCAAAGCGGCAAAAACAAGTCCATGAACAAGGGCAAGTCTTCTTCGCAAGGCAGTGGCAACAAAAGCAACGAGCGGAAGCCGAACAATGGCGGCGGCACTTCCAATCAGTAATGTAGCAATCGTAACAGAAACGGGAAGCCTTTGGAGGGTTTCCCGTTTTTGCTTTCGAACAGGTCGGCATGAAGTTTTTTTGGGTAATAGCCTCACCCCCGACCCCTCCCCTTGGGGAGGGGAGGAACGTTCAATTGAACGAGCCTGTCATCCGAGCAGGTTCGGGACGGTGAGTCGAGTTTATCGCGAAACACACCCCTCTCCTAACGGGAGAGGGGTTGGGGGTGAGGGTGCATTACCGTTTTGGGCAAAAATTGCCCAAACCATTCAACAATTCAACCATCTAACAATAAAACCATGACCCGGATCACCATATTTGTAATTTGTCTTCTATTTGCAGGTGCCACATACGCCCAACAAGGCCGCAACACACCCCGTGCCGTGCGACAGGACCAACCGCAAAAACCAGCCCCCGTGCAGGGCAAAGTCGGACAAAAAGCCGTCAGGGACAACAGCACGCTGAACACGCAAGGGCAGGGCCAAAACCGCAATGCCGACCGCAGCATCGGCGACAAAAACGAGGACTTGATTGAAATGGACACTACGGCCAACGGCCGCAGCGAAGACCCGCCGCACGCCAAAACACCAGGAGCGGTTAAGGACAAGTTCACGCCCAATGCCACGACCAACCGCACCAACACGCCAAATTCAATGGCACCCCCGCCGGACAACGCCCCGGTATTCGACAGCTACAACCGGACTTCCAATGGCGGCGTGGGCCGGGACATCAATCAAATGCATGACACGTTTGATTACATGACCCCGAACCCTAATCTTCCGTCGGCCAAGATGCCTTCGCCGAGCAATCCGGTGCGGCAAACGCCCACCACCGCCGGGCCAGCGACTAACGGCGCGGGCGGCTTGAGCGAAACGGTGAACACGTCTGGAAAAACGAAGATGGGCACCACGGGCACGGGCTACAGCAGCGGTTCGGGCGCAGGCACTAATGCGGGTAACGCCAACAAGAACAAGCC
>JALOMD010000581.1 GCA_025455595.1 Cytophagales bacterium
CTCCCCCCAAGGGGGAGGAGAAAAACTCCCCTCCCCTTGGGGGAGGGGCCGGGGGTGGGGCGAAACGCAAGCTTTCGTTCAAGGAACAGAAGGAATACGAGTCGTTGGAGCAGGAAATCGAAGGACTGGAAGCCCGCAAGGCCGCTTTGGTCGCCAAGCTCAATGCGGGCAGCCCCGACCATGCCCAAATCACGGTGTGGGCCAAGGAAATCGAAACCATCGAAGCTGAACTCAACGCCAAGTCAGACCGCTGGCTGGAGTTGGGAGAGTTTGTTTGAACCCTGATTCGTAGGATTCAAGGATTAGCATGATTGGTCGCTTTTCAATCAAGAAAATCCCAAAATCCTGCGAATCAGGGTTCTGACAAAGGCGTTTCAAGCATTTTTTGCCCAAAACGCCCTCCGACTGCCAACTGCCGTTGCTACTGCCAACTCTTTTCCGAACTCCGCATTCGCACTTCCGCGTTCCTGTTCTGCCACATCTCGCCGTTCCGTCAGTCAGGGAAATTTTCGGCGTGCCTCGTTCTGCCATTCTGTCATTTCTGTGTCGGCGTTTCAAATTCACCGATTTTTGCCCAAAACGCCCATTTTATACACAAATATCTGATTTTTAGAGGTTTGCAATTCATAATTCATAATTCATAATTCATAACTCCTCAACGGTGGCACATGAGTTGTTGGAAATGACGGGAGTTTGAAAAGAAACAAATCCAACTATAAAACTACGGATACCAATGGGAAAGATTATTGGCATTGACTTGGGAACCACCAACTCCTGCGTGGCAGTGATGGAAGGCAACGAGCCGGTGGTGATACCAAACAGCGAAGGCCGCCGCACCACACCCTCGATTGTGGCGTTTCTGGAAAATGGCGAACGCAAGGTGGGCGACCCGGCCAAACGGCAGGCCATCACCAACCCGAAAAACACCATACAGTCCATCAAGCGGTTCATGGGCAAGCGGTTTTCGGAAGTGACCACCGAGGCCGGACGCGTATCGTACAGCGTGGAAAAAGGCCCGAACGACACGCCCCGCGTGCGCATCGGTGACCGGCACTATACGCCGCAGGAAATTTCGGCGATGATTCTGCAAAAGATGAAGTCAACCGCCGAAGACTACCTCGGCACCACTGTGACAGAGGCAGTTATCACGGTTCCGGCTTATTTTAATGATGCCGAGCGGCAAGCCACCAAGGAAGCCGGTGAAATTGCCGGACTGAACGTCCGCCGGATTATCAACGAGCCGACGGCGGCAGCCTTGGCCTACGGCTTGGACAAGAAAAACCAAGAATTGAAAATCGCCGTGTTCGACTTGGGCGGTGGCACGTTCGACATTTCGATCCTTGAATTGGGCGACGGCGTGTTTGAAGTGAAGTCAACCGACGGCGACACGCACCTCGGCGGTGACGACTTCGACCAGAAAATCATTGACTGGCTGGCCGAGGAGTTCAAGAAAGACCACCCGACGGTGGACTTGCGCAAAGACCCGATGGCCCTGCAACGGCTGAAAGAAGCCGCCGAGAAGGCAAAAATCGAACTGTCAAGCTCGACGCAGACCGAAATCAACTTGCCCTACATCATGCCGATTGACGGCATCCCGCAGCACTTGGTGCGTAGCATGAGCCGCGCCAAGTTCGAGCAACTCTGCGACGACCTGATCCAACGCACGCTGGAGCCTTGCCGCCGGGCCATGAAAAACTCCGGCTACAGCACCAGCGACATCACCGAAGTGATTCTGGTGGGCGGCTCCACGCGGATTCCGCGCATTCAGGAAGAAGTGGAGAAATTCTTTGGCAAGAAGCCGTCCAAAAACGTGAACCCGGACGAGGCCGTAGCCGTGGGTGCAGCCATCCAAGGTGGTGTGTTCACCGGCGAGGTAAAAGACGTGCTGCTGCTCGATGTGACCCCGCTGAGCCTCGGCATCGAAACGCTGGGCGGCGTGTTCACCAAGCTGATTGAGTCGAATACGACCATCCCGACCAAGAAATCGGAAACCTTCTCGACGGCTTCGGACAACCAGCCGTCGGTGGAAATCCACGTGCTGCAAGGCGAACGCCCCATGGCCAGCCAAAACCGCACCATTGGCAAGTTCCACCTCGACGGCATCCCGCCCGCACCGCGCGGCGTGCCGCAAGTCGAAGTGACGTTCGACATTGACGCGAACGGTATTTTGCACGTGTCGGCCAAAGACAAAGGCACCGGCAAGGAGCAGAAGATTCGCATCGAAGCTTCGTCTGGCCTCACCGATGCCGAGATTGAGAAGATGCGCAACGAAGCCAAAGCCAATGAAGAAGCCGACCGGCTGGAACGCGATAAAGTGGAAAAAATCAACGCCGCCGACTCGCTGATTTTCCAAACGGAAAAACAACTGAAAGACTACGGCGACAAACTTTCGGAAGGCAACCGCTCGGCCATCGAGTCGGCCCTGACCGATTTGCGCAACGCCCACGGCACCCGCGACGCTGCCGCGATTGATGCCGCGATGGAAAAGTTGAACAACGCATGGCAGGCCGCTTCGCAGGAGATGTACAACGCCGCCGGAGCCGCCAGCGGCCCGCAACCCGGTGCTGACGCAGGCCAAGGCCAGCCCAACGCCAGCGGCAAAGACGAAGTGACTGACGTGGACTACGAAGAAGTAGGGAAGTAATTCGGAATTCAAAGTTAGGAATTCAGAATTCGCTTGTGAATACAAACCCCCGCATACCTTCCGGTGTGCGGGGGTTTTGTTGTTTTGGAGGCATTGCGTTTTGGGCAAAATTTGCCTAAATAAGTGATTAGTCACAAACAGTTTCGCCTGTTTTTTGCTTGAAACGCCTTGCAAGTTGTTGAAATCAAGCATATTACACTGTTTTGCTAAAAGCTAACTACTAATGGCCAAGCACTTAGCTTATCAAGTTGATACTGTGGGGCGAGACTATGATCTTTGCCAAGAAAAGCAAATGGGCAAGAATGCCCGGCCCGGATTGTCAGAAGGCGAAAAAGCGGAAGCGAAGCGGTCAAGCGCAGCCGGACTCCACCGGCCTGCAACAGGAACGGGGACAGCCAATGGCCGGGCAAAGCCACGCCAGAGAACCCCTCGGTGAAGGTGAGGACGCAACGGCCGCAGGAAAGGAGTTGGTTGTTGGTGAAAGCACCAACAACGGAAAGGCATCTTAAGATAACAAACAAAAAGGCGTTTTGGGCAAAGACCGCCCAAAACGCCGTTCACTTTATGCTCTCCGCTCCCTGCCCTCAAAACACCAGCAGCACGTGGCCTTTCTCCACACTCTCGCCCTTGCGCACCTTC
>JALOMD010000582.1 GCA_025455595.1 Cytophagales bacterium
AACTGGCCCGTGAACCAGTCGAACTGGTCGGCGGGGGCGGTGTTGGCGTAGTAGGCGGCCACGGCCAGCGTCACGTCGTTGTTTTTGTAGTTGCGGAAGGCGGCCAGTTGCCGGTCGGCATCGGGCGGATTGGTGCGCAGGTAGCCGATCAACGCCGTGGAAACGACGTAGTACGAGGTGTCCGCCAAGGCGCGGCGCATCACGTCTTGGTGCGCCTCCGGCCCGGCGGCGATGAGTTGGCTCAACGCTTCGGCCCGCACGTACGAACGCGGGTCGTTGGCCGCCATTTTTTCCAGCGTGGCTTCGTATTCGCCGAGGTCGTCGCCGGGCAGGTTGCGCACCGCCATCTGCCGAATCACCCACGACTTGTCAGCCAACGCCTCCTTGGCTACTTGCTGCACGTCGGCACTGCGTTCGGCCAGCGGTGTGTCTGTGGCTTCAATCGTGTCTGTGGCTGCTTCGTATTGAGCTTGCTTCACCACGCCGAAAAGCTCGTTGAACGCCTTGTAACGTGCCAAGAATTTGTCGCTCCGACGGTATTGGTAAACCAGTTCGGCCTCGGTTTTCGGGTGGGTCACCTTGGCCAACAGGTGCGTCTCGGCATCGAAAAGCACCAAGTCGGGTTGCGCGGCGGCGGGCAGCTCGAATGTCTGTTCATAGGTGTTTACAGTGATGCGGTGCGTGGTTTTGCGGCCGCCCGTCCACACGTCCACCTGCACGGGCAGGCGGTAGAGAATCTGCGCCGTCTCGTCGCTGGGCCGCTGGCTCACGGTGAGCAGCACGCGGCCGTTTTCGTAGCGGTGCGCCACGTCCAGCACTGGGTGCCCGGCCGTCAGGAACCACTGGTCGAAGAACCAGTTCATGTCTTCGCCGGTCGTTTCCTCAAACGCCTGCCGCAAGTCGTGGATTTCGGCTTTGTTGTAGGCGTGGCGTTTCAGGTACAGGTTCAGCGACCGGAAAAACGCCTCGTCGCCCACTTGTTGGCGCAGCATGTGCAGCACCGCGCCGCCTTTTTGGTACGAATGCGCGTCGAACATATCCTCCTTGTCGGCGTGGTAGTAGCGAATCAGCGGCTCCTGCTTTTCTTCGGCCTCGGCAAAATACTGTTCCCAGTCGTTGAGCAAGTGGTAGTCGGCTTCGTCGCGGCCGTGCTTGTGTTCCATCCACAGGTATTCCGAGTACGTGGCAAACGCCTCGTTGAGCGGCAGGTTGGCCCACGACTCGCAGGTGACCAAGTCGCCGAACCAGTGGTGGAACATCTCGTGGGCAATCACGTCGTCGCTGGTTTCGTCCACCAGTTCGCGGGCATCTTTTTGCACGTATTCGCCAAACACCACCGCGCCGGTGTTTTCCATCGCCCCCGAAACGTAGTCGCGCACGGCCACTTGGGCGTACTTGTCCCACGGATACGGGTAGTCAAGGATTTTCGAGAAGAACGACAGCATTTCGGGCGTGCGGCCGAAGATGTCTTTGGCGTACTTGGCATACGGTTTCTCGACCAAATAGCTCAGTTCCAAGTTGTTCCACTTGTCTTTGACCACCGCAAAGTCGCCCACGGCCATCATGAACAGGTACGGCGCGTGGGGCTTGTCTTGCCGCCAGTAGTCGGTGCGGGTGCCGTCGGGGTTGGCTTTCGACGAAATCAGTTTGCCGTTCGAGAGCGTGACGTACTGCTTGTCAACCGTCATGCTGATTTCCTGCGTGCAACGTTCGTTGGGCGAGTCGATGGTCGGGAACCAGCACGAAGATGCCTCGGTTTCGCCCTGCGTCCAGATTTGCCGGGGCTTGTCGGGGTCTTTGCCGTCGGGGTTGATGAAATACAAGCCCTTGTCTTCGGTGATGGCCGCGCTGCCGCCTTTGGGCAGGTCGTTGGGCTTGGCCACGTAGCGGATTCGCACCGAGAACGGCTCGTTGCGCGTGAAAGTACGCGGCAGTTTTATGGCTATCACGCGGCTGTCGTAGTGGTAGCGAAGCGGGAGTTTGAAAGTTTCGTCAATAAAGTCAACGCTCTTAATGTCAAAGCCTTTGGCATCCAGATGCAGCGAGTCTTGGGCGTAGAAATACGGCTTAAGCGTAAGCGTGGCCGTACCGAGCAAATGCTGCGCGGCCCAGTCGAACCGCACGTCGAGCTTGGTGTGCAGCAGGTCGTGGCGGCGGGTGCGTTCGGGCTGGTAGGGCAGGGGAGGAGGCGGCGGTGCCGGTGGTGCCAGCGTGTCGGCAAGGTCTGCCACCGCTGCAACGACCGAATCTGTCACGGATTCCTTTGACGTGTCCGAAGCGGCCGGTGGCGACGACTTGCACGCGTGGAAAAAAATAAACAGCAACACAAGGCCGACCGACTGCAAAAGGTTATTGCGCATTGGGTTTCTTTTCGTTTAATTGCCGTCAAAGATAGGGAATGAGTGATGAACGAGTTCGTTTGTCGTTTGCCGTTTTAGGCGTTTTTTTCCAAAACGGTTCGAACACGCAGGTCTGCACACTGTGCGTCAGACCGCCTGCCTGTCTGCCGACAGGCAGGCACAGGCTTGCGAAAGACAAAAATGTTTTGGGCAAAAATTGCTCAAAACGCTTTTGTCATGAAAGCTCAGTCAGGTTTGCTATTTCGCTTGGCGACCTTTGCGGATTTTCTCTGCGCCTTTGCGTGAAAAAACTTAGTTTCACGCAAAGGCGCAGAGATTCTCGCAAAGAACGCAGAAAGCAACCGACGACTTATCACTTACGACTTATCACTCGGTACTTATTTTCACACAAACCCCGAAGACCATGCTGAAAATCACTGTCAATCAACACCATGCTTTTGAGTTCGACGAGAAATCGGCCGAGGGGCTGGATGCGGTCGAACTGCGGCCCGGGGCCTTCCACGTGCTGCGCGACGGGGTTTCGTACAACGCCGAGGTGGTCAAGTCGGATGCCGCCGAGAAGACCTTCAGCGTGAAAATCAACGGCCGCCTGTACGAAGTGAAGGCCCAAGACCGCTTCGACCTGCTGCTGCATCAACTCGGCATGTCGAACGCCAACAGCCAGCGGCTCAAAGACCTGAAAGCCCCCATGCCCGGCCTGATCTTAGACATCAAGGTGACCGACGGCCAAACCGTCCAGAAAGGCGACCCGCTGCTGATTCTGGAGGCGATGAAAATGGAAAACGTCATCAAAGCCCCCGCCGACGGGACGGTGAAGACCGTGAAGGTGCGCAAGGGCGAGAGTGTGGAGAAAGGCCACGTGCTGCTGGTGTTTTGAGGGCAGGGAGCGGAGAGCATAAAGTGAACGGCGTTTTGGGCGGT
>JALOMD010000583.1 GCA_025455595.1 Cytophagales bacterium
GTGAACGGGATGGTCAAAAACGAGGGCGACGTACAAGTGGGCGGCTTCGGGCCGTACCCGATTGCCTACCGCGCCTTGACTCCGAAAGAGAACGAATGTGGCAATTTGCTGGTGCCGGTTTGTTTGTCGGCTACGCACATTGCATACGGTTCCATCCGCATGGAGCCGGTATTCATGGTACTGGGACAATCGGCAGCGGCAGCGGCAGTGCAGGCGATTGACGGTAAAACCACGGTGCAGAAGATAAACGTTGCCAGACTACAAAAACAACTGACAGCCAACCCGTTGGCCAACAACAGCCAACCCGAAATCCTGGTTGACGATGCCGAGAAAGTGAACATTCAACTCACAGGCAATTGGCAACAGGGCAAAATGGGTCGTTGTTACGGCACTTCGCTGCTGCACGATGACGCACCGGACGCATTGAAAACGGCGCGTTTCCGGCTGTCCGTGCCGCGCACCCGCCGTTACGACGTGTATGTGTACAGCCCGGAAGTTCCGAAAAAATCATCCCGGTTAGCGGTAACCGTGCAGGCCGGAAACGTGAAAAAAGACGTGGTTTTGCCCGCCCCGCGCGAAGCCAGCGACTGGCTGCACGCAGGCACGTTTGAACTTGCGGCAGGCGAAGGCAACTACTTGGAAATCAGCAACCAACAGGCGGATGGTGTAACCGTAGCCGATGCGGTGTTGTTGGTCCCGAAATAATCAAATCAAACATCAGGCGGTTTTGGGCATTCCCGCCGATTGCGGGATTTTTACAATTTTTGCTCAAAACACACAGAACGCCGGTTTGTGAAATTATCCATAATTCCTATCTTTGAATATGCGCAGAAACGTCAAACCCATCCAAAAGCCATGGAACTGATTTTGAAAGTGGAGGACAGCCAAGCGTCTTTCCTGCTGGAACTATTGGGAAAATTCGATTTCGTCCAAGTCGAAATGCCTGATCGTTTTTCTATGGAGGATGAAGCGGTGTTGGACGAACGGATCAAAAGATGCGAAGACCCTGAGAATCTGATAAGTTGGGAGGATTTCAAAAAGGATGTCAGTCAAACTTTCGGCTTCTAAACCGATTTTCATTCCAGCGAATGACATACGTAATACGTATTCTGACCGATGCCAAAGCGGATGTGTTCGAAATCATTCAGTATTATAACACCCAAAGACTGGTTTAGGCAGCGAATGGTTCGCTGCTTTTCAAAACACGCTACAGGAAATCGCCAGCCGCCCCGCTTTGACTCGCAAGGTATATAAACAGGCCCGCCGACGGAAGATAGACCGATTCCCTCACTGTATTTTTTACCTGACCAAAACCCGTAAAAAGGAAGTTTGGGTGTTTGCCGTGAAGCACGAAAAACAGAATCCTCGCAATTGGAAACAACAATACTGAATTGTAGAATATCTGTTCGTCAAAACGGCAGCGGGCCGCACTCTATAGGGTGCGGCCCGCTGCCGTTTTGACAAAAAATTGCCCAAAACGCTTTCAACAGAAAGTTGGAAAAAGCGTTTTGGGCAAAAAATATCTGAAAACAGCGTCCCTAACCAGAACGCTGACGTTCAAAATATCGTACCGTTTTCCGCTCAAGACCCAAGACTAACGACCCAAGACCTATTTCTTAGGCTTGGGCGCAATGAACACAATCATGCGTTTGCCTTCCAGTTTGAGCGGGGCTTCGGGCTTGCCCAAGTCGTCGAGGGCGGTGATGAAGCGTTCGAGCACGGCTTGGCCGCGTTCTTTGAACACGATGGCCCGGCCCACGAAGTGTACGTAGGCTTTTACCTTCGCGCCTTCTTTCAAGAAGTTCTGGGCGTGCTTGAGCTTGAAGTCAAAGTCGTGGTCGTCGGTGTTGGGACCGAACCGGATTTCCTTGATGACCACCTTCTGGGCCTTCGACTTCAGTTCCTTTTGTTTCTTTTTTTGCTCGTACTTGAACTTGGAGTAGTCCACGATACGGCAAACGGGCGGGTCGGCGTTGGGCGAGATTTCCACCAAGTCCAGATTGGCGGCCTTGGCCATGGCCTGCGCCTCTTGGATAGAATAAATACCGGGCTGGACGTTTTCGCCCACCACCCGTACTTTGGGTGCCCGTATGTAATTGTTGATTTTGTAAGGCTCCTCGACTCTCCCCCGAGGGGCCATGGGTCTTTGCGGTCTGTTGATGTGTACCTCCTGTTTTTTTAAGGTTGAACAAACTTTGGTGAACAAATTGTAACGAGTGAACACGCATTGGCGGCAACTTAGTTTCGGGCAGAACAAAAAATGCCAGCACGCCGTTTACAAATATCCAATCGTTTTTTCGGAAAGTAAAAAAACGCGCCGCAAAAAAGCAAATTCTTTTGGCAGGAGATGGGTGCATGGTATGGCAACGAAATGATTTTTTGTTTTCAACGCGTTTTCTGAAAATTAACGCCGGAATCCAATCTGCTGTCGCACAGCGGGTTTCGGAGACAATCTCAACTTAACAGTCGGATCGAACCTGAAGCGTCCCGACGCGTCGGGATTGCCCAAAACGCATTTACGCAAGGCCCAGAACTCACGACTAATAGACTAAACACCGTACCATCACTCCATGCAAGACACTTCCGTTTCCCAGAACCCCGCTCGCCGTCCGGCGATTTGGCTGGGAATTGCTGCTTTCCTAACCCTGGCATTGTTGGGATGGATTGCCAGCACGTGGTTTTTCGGCTCGTTTCCCTTGCCGGTTGCCGCCAAGCAAAAAACGCCGCCCGCCGACACCATCCCCGCCGGTCTCCGCCGGTTGATGGCGGCTTATCCGGGACACTTCGCGATGGCAACCGCCAACAGCGTGGTTTGGAAAGACGGCACGGTGATGCCCTACGACGACGGCATTGTGGGCAAAGACTACGAGACGCTGCTGAACAATCCCGACTTGGAAGACCAAATGAACCGGTCGTATGTGAAAGGACGCGTTTTCCCCGACCCCACCCGCCCCGATGCCGACACCAGCCGCGTGCGTTTTACGCCTTTTTTCGAGAAAATGTACGGGGCCACGCGTGAGGAAGTGGGCCGCAACCTGGCCGTTATCCGTTGGTTGCCCAAGCACCAAAACCTACGGTTTTACGTGACAAAAGTGAACGACGTACACAAAAAACTCCAAGCCGTCTCGGACGAACTGGAGCAGCGGCCCGACCTGATCAAATACGTGAAAAATCCCGGCGGGGCGTTCAACTGGCGCAACATCCGGGGCACCGAACGCCGCAGTGCGCACAGTTTCGGCATTGCGTTCGACATCAACATCAGCTACGCCGACTATTGGCT
>JALOMD010000026.1 GCA_025455595.1 Cytophagales bacterium
GCTTGCAGGTTTACCGTGATGCCGCCCGGCGGCAAGTCGGCGGGCGGGTCAATGGTGACAATGCTGTCGGAGATGACAATGACCCCGGCCGGGGCGGTTGCCACCGGAATGGTTGCCACTACAGTGGATCCCGACGAAATCACGATGTCGCCCGCCGTGCCGCGTTGCATTCTCTCGTTGAACACCAGCCGCAGGTTGGTGCTGGCAACCACGTTGGCGGCGTTGCGCAGTGGTGTGACGTTGGTGAGCACGGGTGGTTCAGTGTCGCGGGTGCGGAAACGCCACGGGGCGGCGGCGTTGCCCGCGTAATTGTTGCCTGCCAAGTCACGGAACGTGTTGGCGGCAATTACCACGCTGATGTTGCCCGCGTTGGGCAAATCGTTGGCCGGATTGATGGTGATGATGCTGTCGGAAGCAATACTCACCCGCGCATCGCCTACCGGAATGGTCTCGACATCGGTATTGTTGTTGCGAATCACAATGTTGCCCGTGCCCTTCTCAATTCTCTCACTGAAACGGAAAGCCAGGTTGGTAGTACGGTCAACGTCAATCGCATTCTGAGCCGGGTCGAGACTGCCTGCCACGATGGTGGGCGGCGTGATGTCGGCGGTGCGGAACGCCCACGTGACGGCGGCATCCGGATTGCCTGAAAAATCCCGGAATGCTCCATCGGGAATGCTGACGGTAATGGCCGCACTGCCCGGCAGGTTGTTGGTCGGGTTCACGGTGACAATGCTGTCTGATGCGATGGTAACCCGCGCATCGCCTACTGGGATGGTCTCGACTACCGTAGTGCCATCACGGATTACAATGTTGCCCGTGCCCCGTTCGATTTTCTCGCTGAAACGCATCACCAAGTTGGCAGCCACGGCTACGTTGGTGGCGTTTTGGGCCGGCGTAAACTGGCTCACCGTCGGGCGGGTGCCGTCGGTGGTGAAACGCCACGTGGTGGTGTCGGCGATGCCCGCATAATTGTCAGTGCCAGCGGCGTTTTGGAAGGCTCCCGCCGCAATTTGCACCGAAACGGCTCGCCCGGTTGGTAGGTTGGCGGGCGGATTGATGGTGACTTGGGCACCCGAAACCGTCACTGCCGCATTGGTGACCGGAATGGTTTGCAGGACGGTGACTCCCTGCGAAATGGTGATGTTGCCCGCGCTGCCCTTCTGCACGTTGGCACCGAAAGTCAGCACCAAGTTGGTGGTAGTCACTACGTTGGTCGCGCCGCTGGCCGGACTGTACGTAGAGACGGTCGGGGCTTGGCCCGCCGCCCATCCGAAGTACAGCAAACCGACGAGGCAAAGTAATCGTGTTTTCATAGGTTGGTTAAAGCAGAAGCAAGCCGGTATTTCAATTCAGAATTCAGAATCAAGAATTCGGGGTTCTCATGTTCCGACTGAGCCGGATACATGCGTTCGTTTTGGGCAAAATTTGCCCAAAACGGCAGTTGGTCAGAACCCTGATTCGTAGGATTATAAGATTAACATGATTCTTTAACCCTAATCAAGGCAGTCCTTTATTCCTACGAATCAGGGTTCTGACAATGCAGCGTTTTGAGCATTTTTTGCCTAAAACGCTTCGCAAAAACTGGCGACTTGACGGCCACTACTGACTGACCGAACGCGTATGGCAAAATTACTCAGGTTTGCCACCGTTGGGAGGCTCGGCCAGCGGGTCTTCCTCCGTCCCGATCAAACCCCGTATCAAAAGCCAAAACCCGACACCGGCAACCACGCCCGCCGGAGCCAGTTTCGCAGCCAGCGGGTACTTGCGCCGGATGACGAACGGCTCGCTGAAACGGTAGTTGGCCGGGGCGTTCACGCTCATCAGCCTGACTTTGTAAGTGTCGCCGGGTTCGAGGTTCATGGGCGGCTGCCACGTGTACTCGCCTTGGTTGGGCACGCGGGTGATGATGAACCGCAGCGTGGTGTCTTTCCAAAGCTCAAGCTGCAGGTTTTCCTTTTCCACGCCGCCGTCCCAACTCACCTTATAGTCGCGGCCGCGTCGCATTACCGTCAGGTTCTTGGGTGTTTTCACGGCCATCGGCGAGAAAATCAGCGTAGCCTCCACTTTCAGGTTCATCGTGCCGTCGAAGTTGCCGATTTCTTTCTTCGCGCCCCATTCCATGCGTTTGCCGCGTCCCGCCGGAATGCCCGTACCCACGTCGCCGCGAACGTACACCAGCGGCTCGCGCATCTCGTTGTGCGAGCCGTACAGTTTCACCTCGAACAACTGCCCCGGCAGGCTCCCGACCAAATCGTACTCGACGACGACGAGATTGCCTTTCGTCGCGATTTCAACATTCGTGATCTGTTGGGCCGTGGCCGTGCCGAAGGCCAAAGTGAACATAACCGCTGCTGCTGACCAGCGTTTGAGGGGCTTGCAGAAGACTGCAAGCCTTGGTTGAGTGCAAAAAAATGGCAGAAATGTAACTTTTGAACGCATATTCGAGATTCGTGCGCTGGCCGTGAAATCCGAAAGATGAAGCAAGTGCTTGGTAATCAGTAGCTTTTGTGAATTGTCTGATAAAAAAAAAGGCAGCTTGGCAAAAGTTGTCGCTTTTTGCCCAAGCTACCAAATGTAAGAAAAAAACACCTAATGCAACAAGACCGCCGAAGCAATTTGTGCAACAGGCATTTTTTTCCGGATTTTGTACAACCCCGGTTTAGGAATAGTACCGAATGTCGGCTTCTACTAACTCGCGCAACATTTTCATGTAGCGCATTTTGGTTGTCTTCACTACGTCTTCGCTTTTGTAACCCAGCGTGTGCGTGATTTCCTTGAGGGATTTCTTTTCGTGGTAGAACAGATGCAAAATGGCCTGCCCTTTGGACGAGAGTCGTTTCATGGCATCGCTCACTACTTCCAGCGAGGCTTCCATCCAGTCGTTGTTGCGTTCGGATATCGCCAGCGATTCCAGCAGGTGCGGGTTTTCGGGCAGTTTCTCGTACCGCTCCTTGTCCCTGATTTTCTTTTTCAGGTAGGTGCTGATCAGGTTCTTGGCAATGCCGAAGAAGTAAGTCTTTACGGTACACTGCAAATGGCTCACCTTGCCGTTGGCAGCGTTCTCGAACAGAATCACAATGGCATCCTGGTAGATGTCAACAGCCTCGTCGGGGGGCAGGTGGTAGTGCTTGTAAGACCATTTCAGGAATTCGGTGCGGTGGCTGGTGTAAAAGTTTTCCCAATATTCCAAAAAGTTGCTGCTGTCTTGGACTTGCTCGGTCAGTGAGGAGATTTGTGAGTCGAGGTTCATGTGGCTGATTGGGTAGAGGTTTGGGACGACAAACTATTGCTCTGATTGGTAACGGAACCTTTGAGAGATGTAACCAAGCGGATGTAATATTTTTTCCGAACTCGGCAATATTTCTGTGCGGATTGCAACGTGTTCCAGCCAAAGGCCGATGCTGCCACAGACACGGTAGGCGTATTATGGTTACAAATTAACCCGATAGCGAGAGACTTGTCAATCACATGATTGGGTGATACGGCACGGAGGGGGCATCGCTTGGGTATGTAAGAAAATGCGGAAACTCGTTTTACGTTTTACGTTCATCGTTTAACGTTTTAGGCAAAAATTGCCCAAAACGCACTACGACTCACTTTGGCCGCCATTGCGGACAAACGCGTATTCGGATTGTAAATGCGCGGTGAGGAGTTGCAGCCCAATCGAAGCGTTTTAGGCAAAAATTGCCTAAAACGCCAAACGTAAAACGTTAAACGATCCGCTGGTGGATGGCTTTGGCGACGGCTTCGGTTTGGGAGTGGACGTGCAGTTTCTCGTAGATTTTCTTGATGTGGCTGCGCACGGTGTCCAGGCTGATGCCGCACGAGGCGGCTATCATCTTGTAGCTGTTGCCTTTCACGAGCAGGGCCAAGATTTCGCGTTCGCGTTCGGTGAGGTTGTGGCTTTGGTCGGTGCCGGTTTTGGCCGGGGCGGGCGGAAACATCTGCAACACTTTGCGGGCCACGCTGGAGGTCATGGGTGCGCCGCCTTCTTGGGCCTCGTGAATGGCCTCGACCAAGCGGCTGGGCGGGGTTTTCTTGAGCAGATAGCCGATGGCACCGGCGCAAATGGCATCGAAAATGTACTCGTTGTCTTCGAAGACGGTGAGCATGAGCACATTGATGTCCGGAAAGTGCCGCTTGACGGTGCGCAGGCCGCTGATGCCGTTGGCAATGGGCATGTCAATGTCCATCAGCACCAGGTTGGGCGACAACTCGCGCATCTGCTGCTGGATGTGCTCGCAATTGGGAAACGCACCGAGCAACTCTATGCCCGCACTGCCGCGCAGCAACACGCACAGGCTGTCGCGCAGGTCGGGGTTGTCTTCGTACAACACCACGCGGATGGGCATCGGCTCGGTTTGGTTCGACATCGCTTTACGTTCTTCGTTTATCGTTTTACGTTTGCCGTTCCCGCCGGTTGCGGGATTTGCAATACCGCCAACTGGCGGCATCTTCGATTTGGGCATTCCCGCCGATTGCGGGATTTATCAATTTTTGCTCAAAACGCTTTGTCAGGAGCAGGATTTGCAGAATTGGCGGGGAAAGCGGAATTATGCGGCTCTTTGACATCAACAGCTACATGCGCATGCTATTTTAAGTTAGTAGCCCAAAACACAGGTAGTAAACACGACCTTTACAGAAAAAAGTCATTCGGCGGTTTAAGCAAAAAATGCCCAAAACGTAAAACGCCAAACGATAAACGCCAAACGTTAAACGTTGTCTCCCAACGGAAACTTCAGCTCCACCGTCGTGCCGTGTCCGTTCTGCGTGTCAATCAACAAGTGGCCGTTCAGTTGGGCGGCCCGCTTGCGCATGTTGCCCAAGCCGTTGCCATTGGCCCGCATTCGGTCAGGATCGAAACCCTTGCCGTTGTCTTGTATGCGTAGGCGCAGGTGATGGCCCAGTTGCTCGAACGACACTTGGACGTGAGTGGCCTCGGAGTATTTTGCCGCGTTGTTCACGGCTTCCTTAAACACCATGTACAGGTCGTAATTCTGCTTGGTGGCCAGTTTCAAAGCCATCAGCCGGTCGTCCACGCGGATGTCGTACTGGATGTTGCGTGCTTCCAGAGCCTCGGCGGCAAATTCCCGCATCCGCACCGACACGCTGTTCAGCGAGTCGCTGGTGGGTTGGGCCGTCCACACAATGTCTTGCATGGCATCCATCATTTTCTGTGCACTGTTGCTGATTTTGTGCAGAATCTGTCCCGCCGCCGAATCCTGCGCCTGCTGCTGCGCCACTTGGCTCAGGATGGCGATGCTGCTCAGCGTGGAGCCGATGTCGTCGTGCAGGTCGCGGGCAATGCGGCTGCGCACTTGTTCGGTTTCTTGCAACTGCTGGATGTACCGGTTCTGGGCTTTTTCACGCTCCATCTTGTAAATGTTGATGCGGTCGGCCAAGGCCAGCGACAAAAGCACCGCCTCGATGCCCGACCCGATTTGGATGGCGTTTTCGGTGAGGAAATTGTTGGGCACCAGCCCGTCAATCTGCAAAATGAACAGCACCGTACCGATTAGGAAAACCGTCCAAGCCAGCACGTAAAATAACGCAGGCCGCTTTTGGCGGTACAACAGCAACGCCCCGACACCCAGCATGTAAACCGACGAACAGAAAACCACGCCTTGGATGGACAATTCGAGCCAGACTTTGTACGGCTGCATGCCCGGCAGCGTGGTCACGAACCCTGCCACCAAGATGGTTGCCGCCAGTGCCAGCAGCAGTTTGATGCCTTTGTGCATACGCGGCGTGTGCGTGGGCGTGTCCAAGAAATGCCACGCAAACAGCAGGGCGAAGATATTGCCCAGCATGGCAGGCACAAAGTCAATGAACGGCACCCACGCCAAGGTATGCCGCCAAAACAAGTCGAACACGTAGCCTTGGAAATCGGAGATGACCATGCCGGCGAAAAAGACGTATCCCACGTAGAACAGATACGTTTTGTCGCGGACGCTGGCATAGACGAACAGGTTGTAGAAAATCATGACCAGCACAATGCCGATGTAAACGCCGTTCGCCACGTCAATGACGTGGTTTTCGCGGTACAACTGCCGCGCCGTGGCCACTTGCATCGGAAACTGCATGGGCATGCTGTTGACAACCCGCAGGTAGCACACCAGCGTGTCGGGCGTGGGCACGCCGGGGGCGTACAGCGAAAAAATGTAAAAATTGCTCTCGATGTCGCGCGGGGCCTTGGGGTGGTAAAAACCCGCCTGCCGGGTGGCAAGCAACGTGCCGCCCGCCGTTTTGTAAAACGTAACGTCTTCCAACAAGGCGTTGCTCAGTTCCAGCAGCCAGTCTTTTTCGGTGCGGTTCATTACTGTGAAACGCAGCCAAACCACCCCGGCTACCGATCCCAGGTTCATCTGCCGGTTGCCGAACGATTGAAAGGCCGCCGATTGCGCAGGCTTTTGCACATCGGCCAAGGTCAGGGTTCTGCCTTCGTCTATCAAATAAGAGACGTGCCCGTAAAGGGGATACGATTCGGTTTGCCCCGTCAGGGTCATAGGCAACACAGGTGCTGCGAAGGCGACTTCCGTGGCGAACAAACAAAGCAGGCAGGCAAGACACAACCAACCGCCACGCCAGGGTGGGGCGGCAACATGTTCGTCGGCTTTGGATGGGGCAGGTGTCAAGCACTCAGTCATGAGTAGTTAGTCTTGGGTCTTGAGAAAAAAGTGCAATAACCTGAAAACTAACACATTGCGAATGGGTTCTTTCTTTGAACAAATCAAACCACGTACGAACAGTATCTTAGACATATTAAGAGAACGAAAAGCGGATGCCGTTTTGGGCAATTTTTGGCTAAAACGCAACCCTTTCTCCCGATGGGAGAAAGATGTTTTGGGACTATCCGAGCTTTTTTTCCAAAAGTTGTCTGTACGAAAAATCTGTTCGGTTGAAAAGTCACCCCTCTCCCCACGGGAAGCCTGCCCCGACGTGTCGGGGAGAGGCTGAGGGTGAGGGTTTTCCGGCGTTTTGGGCAATTTTTGCCCAAAACACTCCGATTTTGTTCGGAAAAATGCAGCCGGTTTTTTGCCAAGGAGACAAGGCATGCCTTGTCTCTACATTGTGCGCAAACATGGACGTTTTTGGCATTTTTTGCCCAAAACGCCGAGCCTGCACTTATCACTCATCATTCATAACTCCTCACTCCTCACGTTACTTTCGCCAACTCGAAGTCGCGCAGTTTGGGGGCAAAACGCGTCATGGCGGCCACCACACCCAATGTCATGGCTCCGCCAAACACCACCGACGGCACCAAGCCCATCAGCCGCGCCGCCACGCCCGACTCGAACGAGCCGATTTCATTCGACGAACCCACGAAAATGCTGTTCACCGCCAACACCCGTCCGCGCATGTCTTCGGGCACCATCAGTTGCAAAATAGTACCGCGAATCACCACACTCATGGCATCCAAGGCACCGCTCACCACCAGCAGGCCGAACGAGAGGTAGAAATTACGCGAAACGGCAAACAGAATCATGCACAATCCGAACCCGGCCACGTAGGCAAACAGCTTGCGGCCCGTATTGTACAGCGGCGGCCGGTGGGCCAGCACCAGCCCCATCAATGCCGCCCCCACCGACGGGGCCGCCCGCAACAGGCCCAGCCGCACGGTGCCGTCGTGTAGCAAATGCCAGTCGTTCGGGCCGACGGTCAGTATTTTTTCGGCAAAGATGGGCAGCAACGCCACCGCGCCGCCGAAGAACACCGCAAACATGTCCAGCGACAACGCGCCGAGAATCACTTGGTCTTTGAACACGAACCGCAGCCCGGCCGCCAACCGTTGGCGCAGGGTTTCTTGGTTGTGATTCCCCGCCGCCGGCTTGGCCCCGATGAACAGCACGCACGTGATGGCCATCACTACCAGCAGCACCACTACGCCGTAAGCCGCCACCGTGCCGTAGTTGTAGGGCGTGCGTGACGCGGCGGGTGTGAGCAGCGTTGGCAACAGACGCTGGGCCACGGCGTAAATCAGGCCGCCCAAGGCCGGGCCTGACACGGCTGCCACTTGCCAAAACGTGGTGTTCCAAGTGGAGGCGTTGGCGTACTGGCTGCGTGGCACCAACTGCGGCATGAACGAACTGACGGCCGGGCCGCTCAGGCCGCGCACAATGCCCGTCAGGAACACAACGGCGTAAATGGGGAATGTGCCGTAGCGGTGCAGGAAGTCGCCCGGCTGGAGAGTGAACAAAAACAACAGCCCCGCCCCGCCGAGGTAGCCCAGCAAGGTGAGTACAATCAGCCGCTTGCGGTTGAGCAGGTCGGCCAAGTGGCCGCCGTACAGGATTACGGTCATGAACGGCACGGCTTCCGTCAGGCCAATGAGGCCGAGCGAAAGCGGGTCTTTGGTCATTTCGTAAATCTGCCAGCCCACCACCGTCGCTTGGATTTGGATGCCCAGCGTCAGGAAAAAACGCATCAGGACAAACAGCCTGAACTCTGGATTGCGCAAGACGGCGTAAGCGTCACGTTTGGCGGTGTCGGCCATATAGTGAACCGGTGTGGGAGAAGACTGAGACGGTTTCCGAAACGGGAATTGCGGCAAAAAAAATCAAAAGCCCGGCGGATTGGGTTCGCGAACACAAGTTCGGCGAAAGCTTTTCGGCCAAAGCGGTTTTTGTGCGGCAACAAGTTCTGAAAGTCGCCGTAAAATAGACACAAAAGACATAACTTCACAACCGAACCTCGACGCATCGGAAATCGCTGATGCACAAGGCAATTTGCGACAGCGCGTTTTGGGCAAAAATCGCCTAAAACACTTGTGTCGAAAAACGTTTTAGGCATTTTTTGTCAAATTCGTAATCGCCGATTACTAAGATTTGGAACTCTCCTCACAAAAACCCAAGAACAAATAACGTGAGTGATGGATAAACGCGTTTGTGTCATGCCGACGCATTTTTAAGCCAACAGCCAACAGCTAAAAGCTAACTACTAACAGCCTAGTGCTTATGAAACCGATTTTTACATCCCTCTGCGTAGCTCTTTTCCTGTCAGGTGCCCTTGTACAACTGCCGGCAACGGCGCAAGGCTCGACTCTTTCCGGCGCGTGGTCGCTGGTGGAAAAAAACGGGCAACCGCTGTCCGTAGGCATGAACATCGTCATGATCGTCACCGACAACTATGTGGCGTGGTCGTGTTACGACCGGGTTTCCAAGAAATACTACTACACCGGCGGCGGCGTGTGCCAGACGGACAAAAAACAAATCAAAATCAGGTTCGAATTCAATAGCCGCGACTCCACCCAAGTGGGCACCGACGTGGCGTACGACTACGTGGTGACCAACAAACGTCTGGCCTTCAGCACCGACGAAGGCGATTTGGTCTGGGAACGCCTCGACGCGGCGCGGGGCAGCGACTTGCCGGGTGTATGGCGCATCACCGGCCGCGAGCAAGACGGCAAGATGACGGCCATGCCCGCCAGTGCCCGCAAAACCATCAAGATATTGTCCGGTACACGCTTCCAGTGGATTGCCCTCAACCCCGAAACCAAGCAGGTGTTCGGCACCGGCGGCGGAACGTACACCCTCAAGAACGGACGCTACACCGAAACCATCGAGTTCTTCCCCCGCGACCCGCAGCGCGTGGGCATGAGCCTCACGTTCGATGCCGCCCTAACCAGCCGACGGTGGCAACACAAAGGCAAAAGCACTGCCGGAAGCCCGGTAAACGAAACGTGGGAAAAACAGTAGAGCAGGCGAGGAGCATAGGGCAAAGGGCATGGAGCAGAGGGCATGGGCGTTTTGGGCAATTTCATAAATGCCTTTTGCCCCATGCCCTTCGCCCTATGCTCTCTGGTTGGGCATGGTTTTTTTGCGGGAGTGGACACCAACCTTCCATTCTACGAAAACCCACCATCTATGGCTGTTTGCGACAAAGTTTTAGAAATGTACGAAGTGCAAGAGGGCTACTACGCCTGCGAAAACCAAGACCAGATTGCCGACTGGCTGACGTTACAACCCGAGTTTTGCGAAACGCTGCTGGCCGACTGGACGAAAACAACCAAGATTTCGGCCTTGGTCACTTACGAGAAAGGCAGTTTTCACGTCTATTTTTTGGTGAGCGAACACCTCATGGGCGACCCGTGCCTGTGGCTGCTGTACGTGCCGAATTTCCTATCGAAACACTTCGACTTGCTTTGCTTCAAGGCGCAGTACCCCGAACTGGACATTGAAGAACTTTTTGCCGACATGTCGGCTCAGTTTCACCAACTTAGCCAAACGCACGGTCATCCGCTACCCGTATCAGGCTGCAACCACAAAATCTTCTCCGGCTTCATGTATGACGTAAACGACATTTTGTGCCAGAACTGAAAAGAGATTGGCTATCAACCAGCGGCTTTCGGCACAGTTCGATTGGCCGTTTTGGGCAAAAAAGCTTGAAACCAGATTCGTAACCCGAAACGACATACATAAAACAAGTCCCCGCTTCTGTGCAGAAGCGGGGACTTGTTTTATGTACGCCATTGTAAAGGAGAAGTAGCAAGGAAAAAAGAGCAGTTCAAGCCCGGCAAACCCTCTTTTCTCTTTTGTCCAGTAATGTGAGACAAGTTGCCTGTTTTTGAAGATATGGGTTCCGTCCTATCAGTAGCGGCGGGTTTTACACCCGCCGCTGGCAGGCGTTTTGGGCAAAATTCGCCTAAAACGCCTGTTCGGTTTGTGCCGCAAAGCATGTCCCGACGAGTCGGAACCCCTCGCTACGGACAAAAAGTACACAGTTTGTCTTTTGAATTGGTATTACTCAAGACCAAAGACGCAAGACCCATGACTTTTTAGTGGAAGGGCAGGCCGTCCTCAATTAACCCGCTGCTCCAAATGATCGGTATGCTGGAGGTGATTGCGCAGGGTGGGCAAGGTCTTGGCCGCAAACGACCGGATGTCAGGGTCTTGCCCGTCTTTCGAGGCTTTCTCGAACATTTCCACGTCTTTCTTGTGCGCCGCATTCATTTTTTCCATAAACTCTTCGTCGAAATCCTTACCCGTTTCGTCTTTCAAGTCGTTGGCGACAGACTGGTGCTCGTCAATCAGCGCAGTGGGCAGGACAATATTCTTGGACGCGGCCAAGGCTTTGAGTTCCTTGTTGGCTTTGCCGTGGTCTTCAATCATCATGCGGGCAAATTCCTTGACTTGCGGTGAGGAGGCCTTTTGCATAGCCATGTTGGCAAGTTGCACTTCGAGCATGCCCGAGCTGGCGGCCTCCACCATGAACTCGGCATCGTCTTCCATTTTGTCTTCGGCTTTTTCCTTGCCGTCAGCGTCTTGGGCATTGCCTGCGGCCGTGGCTTCGATGCGTTCTTCGTTTTGCTCCTCGGCCACTTCCTTGGTGTCTTCGCGGTTTGGCGAAGGGTCGCAGGCCACGAGCAGGGCACTGGCGATGAACAAAGTCAATACTGTGCTTTTCATAGCAATGATTGTTTATAGGTTGTATGACTACGGCCCGGATGTGCCGGGCCGTAGCTTTCTTTTAAAAAACTGTTCCTTTTCGCATCACCGCGACAGGAACTGACGGAACGTTGGAAATACAGCCGACAAGATTTGGGGATTTTTTTCTACACAAATGCGGGTCAATTGCTTTGACGGAGCATGGGACGGCTGCGTTTTGGGCAATTTTTACTCAAAACGCAACGGGATTGTTCGTGATAGGCAAACGGGATTCCGGACGCACCGCAACAACGGCGTTGAAACAGACCAAGAGGCATTTTGGGGATTTTTGCCCAAAACGCCTCCTTATACCAATTTGGAAGTGGGAATGCGGAAACGCAAGTTCGACGAAGCCAATTCGGAATCGAAAACCTGCTGATAATCAGATGGTTGGATTGAGTTATTTACCCAATCTTTTAAGTGCCTGACGGGAATTGGTTTAACGTGAGGTATGGATAAATGCAGACGCAAGCAATTGTTTGTCAAGGGCTTCCAAAAGAAGAACGTTTTTGTCATTCTATGTTTGCAGCGGTTGTAAATTGCAAGAAACAACAAGGGGACAAGATTCCTTTTGTCAGGGGTCAGAAAGACCGTTCGGCATGCAAA
>JALOMD010000584.1 GCA_025455595.1 Cytophagales bacterium
GTTGGCGTTGGTCGCCAGCACGCCGCCGATGGGCAGGCCGTAGCCGGTGTGGGCATCGGGCATCAAGGCTCCGGCCACCGAAACGGGCAGTTTGGCGGCAGTGTCCATTTGCTCAATGGCCCCTTTTTCAATCTGTTCCGAACCAAACACCTGATAGGCAGCTGGTTGGGTTTTCAGTTCGTAGCCTTGCGCCACTTGTTGCGCCTTTTTCAGCAGCGGCTTTTTGGCTTTGAGTTCGCGTGCCAAATCGCCGAACACGTCGCTTTCGGTGTATTTGTCGGGGTCTTTGGCGATGTCGCGGTACAGTTCCAGAATCCGTTCTTTGGTATATTTTTTGGCTTTGATTAAGCTTTTGGCAAGTTTCCCCGCCGTTTGCAACAGTTGGCTGTCGGTAAGCCCGATGGCCTTTAACTCGTTGTTATTCAGTTTATTGCTCATGTTTGTCAATTTTGAATGAGAGAATGAGTGAATGATCAAATGGTTGATGGTTGAATGGTTGATTGACTTCGTCGAATCTGTGGTTGCTGGAAATAGTATGTTTTGAAAAGGCAAAACCCTATGCCTGTTCTGTCATTGGCGTTTTGGGCAAAAATTGCCTAAAACGCCGCCTTGTGTCCGTCATTGCGAGGCTTGTAGCGAAGCGGAGAGCCGTAGCAATCTCTCAACCACAGGCTCGGCAAACACGCTTCCCAAAGGCTCGCATTTCTGTTAAAACGCGCGTTCTGACAGAAGACGGCTCAGAAACATTCCCTATGCTACCGGCGGCAGATTGCTTCGTCGCTTCACTTCGTTACGCTTCTCGCAATGACGGTTAAGAAACAGGCGTTTTGGGCGATTTTTGCTCAAAACGCTTCAAACAAAATCAGCAATCAACTATTTGACAATCAACCATTCACTCATTCCATCATTGAATCACTCACTCATTGGTTTCACGTCCGGTTCGAGCCATTCTTGGCGGGCTTGGGTTGAAAATACCCGTTGGCGGCTGTAATATTCCAGCGGCAGCGAGGCGGGATAATTTTCTTCCACCAGCTTGTTCGCCAGAACCTCAATGGACGTTTCGGTAATGTGTTGTTCTGTAAATTTTGCCACTACAGCAATCCAAAAGTGCGTCAGCGTTTCGTGGTAGCCGGACGTACTGGTGTTCGCGGTGCCAGTCGCGACGTTGTATTGCTGTATGCCTTCGCAAATCCTCGGAATCGCTTCGTCTGTCGAGTAAGACCACAAGTACCACAATGCCATCAGCAAATGGGCTTGGTGCGTCCACTGTTCGCGGGGCAGCGTTCCGGTTTCAAAGCCGTGAATCAACTCCCTGATGTCTGCGGCGGTTATGGGTTGGGTGTCGGTCATTTTTAAGGTCAGAAGTCAGAGGTTAGAGGTCAGAGAAAATAGTATCTTTTTGGAAGGCGAAACCCCATGTAGTCCCGACTTGTCGGGATGAGTGATTAAGTTTGAAACAGTTTTACTTACGACGACAATTCGGCTAAAGCCGAATCTACATGGCGCGACTTGTAGGGGCGACCGGCGGGTCGCCCTGTTCGGCACAGACTCGGCCAGAGTCAATCCGAGCCTCAACGATACAGGGCGACCCGCCGGTCGCCCCTACAGAAATTGATTTATTCGCCGTTTTCTCCAACGATCATCAACGTTTGCAAAAACTCCCGCTCTTGCGTGAAAATCGGGACATCGGCTACCGTCCAGCGGCTGCGGACGGCTCCTTCTTTTTCGTGCAACTCCTTCACAATGAGCCGTCCGCGTTTGCAGCGGGGCGGAAAGTCGTTCCAGTTGATGCCTTTCTGAAAGATCATTTCCTGTTTCTGGTCGCCGGTTTTGCCGTTCAGTTCCTTATGGCTGTACAGCGACTGCGCCACGTTGGAAATCGAGTTCCGGGTAGCGTCTTGTTGCCGCCAGATGAAATAGTTTTCCACTTCCACCGCCGACGGAATCGAGAACACGCGACTGTCGAAAAACGCCAGCTTGCCGGGACGCAACTCGTTGAAACGCGCCGTTGCCAAGCTGGCCGAGATAGACACCATTTTCTGAATGTTGCCGTCGAACCAAGCCGCCGTGGTCGTTTTCTCAAAGTCGGTGAGCAACACCGAAATCTCATCGGACTGCACAAAAGCAAACCGGGCACCTTGGATGTTGGCACACAGGAACTTGGCCGTTTCGTCCATGTCGCGCATGAACGGCTCGTCAAACGGGCGTTGCAGTCCCCGCGTGTAGGTGTGAAACGCCTTGCCGTCAATGCGAATGATGGTGAACGTGCGTCTGGGCAATGTGTAGCGAGTCCGGTCTTCGTAAAATTCTTTCATCCGGTCGCCTAATGGGGCCTCCCCCCGGCCCCCTCCCAAGGAGGGGGAGTTTTGCGATTTCATAGGATACTATTTTTCTGTATAATTTACCGTTTTGGCAGATTTTTGCTTAAAACGCTACTTGAAGCCCCCTCCTTGGAGGGGGTTGGGGGAGGCTTTATCCACTGCACGGCAAACGCAACATACGCCTCGCGCATGAACGGAAAAACCGTCACATTCGGAATGTGATTGACTTCCAGCAGGAATTTATTACCCTGATTGTCAATCATATAATCAATGCCGACCAACGCAAAGTTGAAATGCGCCGCCAGCCGACGGGCATCTTCGAGCAAGTCAGCGTCTATTGGCATCTGTCCCGCGTCTGTATGATGAATGGACTTGAGCCAGTCGTCGCCTTTCAGGTGGATTTGCCAAGCCTGCTCGCCCACGAGCATGAGGCGCACCGCTTCGCCTTCGATAAACGGCTCATAGACCGTGATTTCGTTGGGCGAAGTCCACGCGCCTTGAAAGCGGGCTTTGTTTTCGCCGCAGTGCCAATTGCTCCACTTCGCGACCGTCGGCCTTTCGGCCAGCCACTCGCCCGCCCCGACGGACATGCCACGCGGCAAATTGCCGAAACGGGTGACTCGCAAGGCCCGCACCAAGCCGGAATGTCGCAAGCGGCAATCCATCATGCCGCCGGCATCGGGCAGGCACGGGCCGCCCCACAGTGCCAGCAGCGTGAGTGTGTCGAAATCGTTCTCGAAAATGCCGTGATAGACCACTTTGTCTATTTTCAGAAACTTGCCCGGATGCAAACGGCTTTCGGCAAACAGCTCGCCTTCCACGAGTTTTACATTCGGCAAATGTTCATAAACCACTGACAGACAGCCCGTTTGTTGGGTAATTTCTTGTACTTCCGGCTCTTCCAGCCCGACGAAGAGGATGCGGACGGCCCCCTCCCGGCCTCCCCCCAAGGGGG
>JALOMD010000585.1 GCA_025455595.1 Cytophagales bacterium
GGCGTTGGCGCAGGCCCACAACGCCGTTGACTCGGTGCTGCGTTTTGAGCAAATTTTGTCAAAACGGTTTCCGTCCGACAAAAAGTACAGCTTCGAGCAACGAGGCGCGGTGACGCAGCGGGTGTACTCGCAGGCTTACGTGGATGCCTACCACCGGATGTTGGGCGGACAGGTGGAGCGGCAGATGCGAGCCGCCGTGCGCATGGTGCGCGACTTCTGGTTTACGTGCTGGGTGGATGCCGGTCAGCCCGATTTGGCTCCGCTGGCCAGTTTTGCGTTCGATGCCGCCGAGGCCGATTCGCTGGAACGGGTGAAGCGGGCTTGGGAAAACGGCTTTTTCAGACGCGTGCGGCCGCACGATACAGGGAAGTGCGATTTCAATTCAGAATTCGGAATTATGAATTTTGAATTGAAAGGCGTTTTGGGCGAAAATAGCTCAAAACACCTGCCCGTAGCCCATGCCCCGACACGCCTGCCACGCACTGGGCGTGGTCGGGACAAGCCTGTAGCCTGTGCAAAAGGTAAGTTCGGCGAAGCTAAATCCGGCAGGATTTTTCATCCGCTCAACAAAAGGCGTTTTGGACAAATTTCGCCTGAAACGATGAACGCTAAACGCCAAACGGTAAACGCGAAGCGAATTGCACTTTCCGAATCTTCGATTAAACTTTTCCGAAATCCGGTGATGTTGCGTACATTCGCGTAACATTGGCTTAACATCATCCACCTGCTTTGGGAAAAGAGGCATCACATGACACGACGATACATCCTCCCGTTTCTGCTTTGGGTCGGCTTTGTTTGCGGCACGCACGCACAAAGTTTCACCAGTTCCAACCTGCCGATAGTCATCATCAACACCAACGGACAGGGCATCCCGAACGACCCCAAAATCATTGCCGACATGGGGATTATTGACAACGGGCCGGGCCGCCTCAACCGCGTCACCGACCCGCAGAACAACTACAACGGCAAAATCGGCATCGAAACGCGCGGCTCCAGTTCGCAGATGTTCCCAAAAAAATCCTACGGCCTCGAAACCCGGTCTTCGTCCAATACCAACGACAACCGCAACGTGTCGCTGCTGGGCTTGCCCGTCGAAAACGACTGGATTCTGTACGCCCCGTACACCGAAAAAACCATGATTCGCGATGTACTCAGCTACCACATCGCCCGGCGCATGGGTTGGTACGCCTCGCGGTTCCGGTACTGCGAACTGGTGCTGAACGGCAACTACCAAGGCGTGTACGTACTGTTGGAAAAAATCAAACGCGATGCCAACCGGGTGAACATTTCCGAGCTGAAACCGGAAGACAACGCCGGCGACCAACTCACCGGCGGCTACATCGTCAAGGTTGACCGGGCCAATCCGGCCACCGAAGCCACCTTCGTGTCCCGCCAGCGTCCGCTGGGCAGCCGGGCCGGGCTGAACATCACCTTCGTGGTCGCCGAGCCGGAGCGGCACGTACCCGCCCGCCCCGACGACATCACGCCGGCGCAATTGTCTTACATCCAGAACTACGTGCACACGTTCGAGGCCGCCTTGGCGGGCAACGACTTCGCCGACCCCGACCGGGGCTACCGGCGGTACATCAACGCCTCGTCGTTCGTGGACTATTTCCTGCTCACCGAAACGGTTTTCAACATTGACGGTTACCGCCTCAGCACGTTCCTCTACAAAGACCGCGACAGCAAAGGCGGACGGCTGGTGGCCGGGCCGCCGTGGGACTACAACCTGACGATGGGCAACGCCGACTACTGCGGCGGCGAACGCACCGACCGGTGGGCGTACAATTTCAACTACGTGTGCGGGCAAGACGGCTTCCAAGTGCCGTTTTGGTGGGAGCGGCTGCTGCAAGACCGGGTGTTTGCCAACGACGTGAAATGCCGCTGGCTCAACCTGCGCAAAGGCATCCTGCACACCGATTCGCTCACGCGGTTCATTGATTCGGTGGCAAACGTGCTGCAAGAGCCGCAGCAGCGCAACTACCAACGCTGGCCCATCCTGAACCAATACGTCTGGCCAAACGCTAAAGTCACCGGCAGCTACACCGGCGAACTGGACTATCTGAAAAGCTGGCTGCAAGCCCGCTTGCTTTGGCTCGATGCCAACATGCAAGGCAGTTGCGATGTGCTGGCCGCCGAAAACCCGTACGCAAAAGTCTTGGCCCGCGTGTATCCGAACCCGGCGGCGGGCCGCACCGTGTATGCCGATTTCGACAACCTGCCCGGCGGCACGCCCGTTGCCGCCGATGTGTACGACCGACTGGGTCGCAAAGTGGCCGCTCAGTCGTGGACATGGCGCAACGAACCCAACGCCCTGCCGGTTGACAACCTGCCCGCCGGGGTTTACATCGTGCGTTTCCATGCGCAAGGAAGACCGCTGGGCACGCAGAAGTTGGTGAAGTGATGAGGGGTTTATGGTTTGCTGTTCACCGTTTCGGGTGTTCCCGCCAAGTGCGTGATTTGACAATACCGCCGCTTGCGGCATCTTCTATTCCTGCCCGTCCGGCAGGCGGGTTTGCTTAAAACGCAAAGCCCCGTAGGGGCGAACCGTCTGTAGAAATACAGAACAATCACAGACAAAAGCTCCGTAGGAGCGGCCCAATTGACAGCACAACGTCAGGGCCGCTCCTACGGAGCTTCCGTTTAAGATTGTGCTGTTTTCTACAGACGGTTCGCCGTCCGCTGGTCGCAAACCGACAGGTTTGAAAAGGCTGATGTCAGCAAAAGCAGAAATCAAAAGGCGTTTTAAGCGAAAACCGCTCAGAACACCTTTCAAGTTTTACGTCTCGGTATGGTTTAATCTTTTGCAAGCTTCGCTTGCGACCAGCGGACGCTTGCGCCAGTGGCGGGGTTTTTCGTTTGCCGTTTCGGGCAAAATTTGGCTAAAACGTACAGCCCCGTCAGGGGCGACCGGTCTGTAGAAAGATAGAAAAACCACAGGAAAAAGCTCCGTAGGAGCGGCCCAATTGACAGCACAACGTCAGGGCCGCTCCTACGGAGCTTCCGTTTAAGATTGTGCTGTTTTCTACAGACGGTTCGCCTCGCCCCTATCGGGGCTTGTACTGACAGCGTTTTAGCCAAATTTTGCCTAAAACGCCTTTGTTTCCCGGTTTGTCCTTATGCCAAAACAAAAGACTGATTGCGTGTTTTCTGAATTACAAACTACTGACTTTCAAGTAGTTCATCATTCATTATTACGCATTCATCATTCAAAATTGCTCTTATTTGTTGGGCTGTTCTTTCTTCTCCTTCTTGTCTTTCTTGTACGGTATCTCCCACGCGTACTCGAAGTTGAAGATGTGGAATGTGCGCGGACTGCGCCGGTTGATTTGCGGCTGGTACAGGTACGACGCGCCGAAGTGATGGTTCTCGACAAACTCCCATTCCAGCCCGGCGGTGTACCGCAGCCGGTCAAACTTGCTGTCGTTGCCTTCCGGGTCAATGCGATAGAACGGCTCCCAAGCTCCCAAAACGGCCCAACGCTTTGCAAATTTCCACTTGGCTTGGAAGCGGTTGCGCCAGTAGTTACGGGCTTGGTCGGCCACGTCGGCATCGGCGAAATCCTCAAACTGCCGCTGGAAGCCGGTGCGCCAAGAGAGTGTCACCTTGCGGATGCGGGCCTTGGCAATCAGGTTGATGCGCACCCGGTTGGCGTTCCGCTCGGCGGCGGTGATGAACCGGTACTCGGCCTCGCCTTCCAGGAATCTGAAGAAGCGATAGCCCGCCTCGGCCGAAAAGTAGTGTCCGCGCAGGTTGCTGGCGTTGTCTTCAAACCGCATTTGGTATTCGCCCGCCACCCGCCAACGCTTGGTGAGTTCCTTCTCGATTTTCACGCTGCCCCAAACCTGCCGGTCGTCGCGCGACTGGGCGAGGGCCGTTTCGGGCAAAAAAAGCGAAAAAACACCGCAGGCAAGGCAAACAACGGTTGAAACGACGGTTTTCTTTGTGTTCATTTGAGATCAGTGGTTTTTTGAAAATCAGGCCGTGGACAAACGGAAGCGTTTTGGGCAAATTTTGCCTAAAACGGCCTACGAGGTTCGGACAAACGCGGCGCAGTTTGTTGCCTTGAACCCGGAGCCAAGGCGTGCCTTGGCTCTACAGACTGCCCATTGCTACTGCCACCGCCCACTCATTTTCCCGCATTCGTTTCAGTCTCCGCCTGATTGCAGCTCGGCCGAGGCGGATTCGTTCTCGGCGGCGTAGTAGAATGCGTTGAGCAAAGCCGTGTCGCGCATGAAGTCAATGCGGATGATTTCGACGCGGTGTACGGGCAGGCCGGTGCGGTTGCGCAAGTCCTCCAGCAGTTCGGGCATCCGGCCCGTATGTATCAGTTCGATGCGTTCGTAAATGATAGCGCGGTGGTTTTCGTGTTTCAGCGTCAGCCGCCCGTCCAGCAGGTACGTCACGCCGAGCAGCAGCACGTTGGCCGCGTAGATTTCAAACGACTGCGCCGGGGCCAACGCATTGATCATGCCCAACGCCACCGCCAGGAAAAAATAGCCCATTTCCTTAATGGGAATGGTGACGGTTCGGTAACGCAGAATCGAAAAGATGGCGAACAGCCCGAACGCAAAGCCCACTTTCAGTTGGGCATTGCCCAGCAGCAAGCAAATCAGGAAATTGATTAGATTGAACAGGAAAAAGGTAAAGACGAAATCCTTGTTGCGATGACGCGGGTAGTACATCAGCCGGATGGCGATGAAAATGGCGGCGATGTTGAGTAGAAAGCGAAGGGCCAGTTCCAGTCCGGGGGTTTCAGTCAGTGTGTGTGTGGTTTCGATTGTCTCCATTCGGTAGTCTTTTGTCTTGGGTCTTTAGTCTTGGGTTGAGAAACAATATTTTGCATACTCGGTTTTCAAACCGAGTGACTGTTCAAGATTTTCCGTTTCAGCCGTTTTTCACCCAAAACGCCCCTACGATTCGGAACTAAAACCGAAATGTTAAACAGTCATCGAAAGCAATTGACAATCGGCTTCTTATTAGTCGGATTTTGGTTTGCATTAAGAGGTTGTCTAAAATTTTGTTTCGCCTAAGCGTTTTGGGTAAAAAATGCCCAAAACGGTCTGAGTACGCAGGTCAGACGCTGTGCGTCAGACCGGAATCACAGGCTCGCCAAAGACAAAAGACGGGCGTTTTAGGCAAAAAATGCTCAAAACAATCTTCTAAACCGATTTTTAGACGACCTCTAAAACTCAAGACCCAAGACTAAAGACTTTGCACTTATCTTGTTGAGAATAAGCAAGCATGGTTTGAAATTGTTGTGCTTCACGGGTTCAAGCAACGCTATGCCTATCGCATATTTGCTGAAACGCGTGGGCCGGTGGCCGCGCCGACGCAGGCTGGCGGCGGCTTCGCCGCACAGCGAGGCCCGGTTTTGTTTCAGTTCGGCTATCACCAAGTGCGGGTAGCTGGCCGACCGGCTGAAGTTGTCATACGCCAGGTTCAAGTCCAAGGTTAGCCGCTCGGTGCGGTCGCGGTTCACCAGCGTGAGCCGTTGGTAACGCACGCAAAGCTTTTTTTTCAGCGGAAAGTGCTTGGCAAAGACATCGGGCAGCAGGGCCACGTCGTCTTCGCTGAGTTCTTGGGCCAGCACCGGACGCGACAGGCGGTGTTTGTCGGTGCGGCTGTTCTTGACCTTGCGTTTCAGTTCAAAGAACACTTCGCCGGAGTCCAGATACTGCCGGTAACGCACCTTGAGGCGGTCGGGCTTGCCGTTGTGGTGCAGCCGGTAAAGTCCGAAATCGTCGGTGTCGAAATAGACCGTTTCGTAGGCGAACACCCGCCGCCCGCCGATCTCAAGGATTTGGTAGTCGGCAGCCAAATCACCGAGCAGCGCGGGCAAATCGTCAGTGTGGAGCACGAATTTGGTGTCGGCGCGATTGAGCAGTTTCACCGCCTCCAGTTCAGCCAGCGACACGGCCTCGAACGCCTCGACAAGCGGGTTCAGCAGTTTCGGCTCCATGCCTTCCATTGTTTTTTGAGTGAATGTGCTGCGCCGACATCGGCAACCGATGGCAAAAACCAAGGTGCCGATGTCTTAACATTGAGTTAACATGGCGTTAAAACTACGTTAATCTGCGCAAGGTGCCAAACAATTGTATTAGTTTGCCATTACGTTGTACGAAACAAAGACAAATTGAATGAGACAACACAACTTCAAAAACATTGGCGTTTTGGGCGTTCCCGCCTACTGCGGGATTTTGCAATACCGCCCACGCC
>JALOMD010000586.1 GCA_025455595.1 Cytophagales bacterium
TTTTTGCCTAAAACGGTTGCTTTCCGCAACCTTTGAACTGGGAACACCTCTACTTTACAATCCGCTCCAACAAATCCCCGACGAAATACGCCACCGTAGCGGCGGCAGCACCAAGCAGCAGCGTCTCGGCTACGCCTTTCCAGTGGTTGGTTTCGGTGACGTACGTTTTCAGAAACCCCACCAAGCCGAAGGCCAGCGAAGTGAGGAGGCATGAGGAGACGAACAGGTAGCGGCGCGGCACAGGCACCAAGTAGTCGGCCACGTAGGGCAGCAGCGGAATCACGCCCACCAGCACAAACGCCGCGAACGTGGCCGCTGCCATGCGTAACGGCGGCTTGCCGCTGCGGGCCAATCCCGGTTTTTCATTCATCAGCACATCCGCCCAGCGGTTGCGGTCGGCGGTGATGGCGCGGGTCACTTGCTCCAGCGCATCGCCTTCCAAGCCTTTGGCCGCGAAGATTTCCCGCACCGCTGCGGTTTGCTCGGCGGGCTGGTCGGCAATGCGGCGGTGTTTGCGACGACGTTGCTTCTCGTATTCGTCCTGTTCCGAGCGGGCCGACAAGTAGCTGCCCACCGACATCGAAAAGCCGTCGGCAAGCAAATTGGCGAACCCCAAGATAATCACCACTGACGATTCCAAACCGGCTCCGGTAGCTCCGGCCACTACGGCAAAAGTAGTCACGCTGCCGTCAATGCCGCCGAACACGAACTGGCCGAGGTAGTCCTGCAAGCCGTCCGAAAAACGACGGTTGACCGACTGCGGCGATTTGTCGAGGGAAGTATTCACGGAATAGGTGGATTTTTAGCCCAAACTACGAAACTTTGCGAAGCCCCGCCCTGGCCCTCCCCAAAATGACAAGGCGATTTTGCAGCGTTGCCTGAAATCCCATACATCTCGCCTTGTTTCTACCGCGACGATTACCAGCGTTTTAGGCAAAAATCGCCTAAAACGTCACAATGGTAAATTTTTACTCATCACTTGTGACTTGCGGCCTGCCACCTATTTTCCACTTTTCACTCTCTCAGGCATTGTTTTTTTGCGGATTTCGCCAAATCAATCTTTTGTGTGTTATGAAAAGAGACGGTGCTACTACCAGCCTTTGGCAGCACAACCTGCCCGATTATCAGCCCAAAAACCAGCCCTTTCCCGCCGACAAGGTTTTCGATGTAATCGTCGTTGGCGGCGGCATTACCGGCTTAACCACGGCACTGCTGTTACGGAAGTCGGGCAAGACGTGCGTGCTGGCCGAGGCCCAGACATTGGGATTTGGCACTACAGGCGGCACTACGGCACACCTGAACACCTTGCTGGACACCGACTACCGCACCATTGCTGAGGATTTCGGCGAGGAAAACGCCCGGCTCGTGGCCGACATCACCCGCGAGGCCATCAATCTGGTGCGTAACCATGTCGAGCAATACGGCATTGCCTGCGGTTTTGAAGAATTGCCCGGCTATGTGCTGGCCCAAGACGAAAAACAGGCGCGTGACTTGGACGAAATCGTGGAAGCCTCTCAAAACGCGGGTCTGCTCGCGGAACTGGTGCCCGACGCACCCGCCCCGCTGCCGTTCCGCCGCGCTGCGGTTTTTGACCGCCAGGCGCAGTTTCATCCGACACAATATTTGTTGGCTTTGGCGAAAGCTTTTGAAGACGCGGGCGGCACTTTGCTGACCGACTGCCGGGTAACCAAACTGGACGAAGGCGACATCCTGACCGTTGATACGCCGCAGGGCCAACTACGGGCACGCAACTTGATCTACGCCACGCACACGCCGCCCGGCCTGAACATTCTGCATTTCCGCTGCGGCCCGTACCGCAGTTACGTGATAGCCGTCACGCTGGCCGATGAGTCGCAGTACCCGGACGCGTTGGTTTATGACATGCAGGAGCCTTACCACTACTACCGCACGCAGGAAGTGGACGGCCGCCGCTATTTGGTGGTGGGCGGCGAAGACCACAAGACCGGCCACGAAGAAAACACCGAAGCGTGTTTCCGGCGGCTGGAAGCCCACGTGCGGGCACACTTCGATGTCACTTCAGTTGATTTCCGTTGGTCGTCGCAATATTTCGAGAATACCGACGGGCTGCCGTACATCGGGCATTTGCCCGGTGCGGGCGACAATGTGTTCGTGGCGACGGGCTTCAGCGGCAACGGCATGACGTGGGGCACGGCCTCGGCCATTGTTCTGAACGAACTGATTGTGACCGGCGGCAGTCGCTACCGGGCGTTGTTTGCGCCGGGCCGGGTGAAGCCGGTGGCGGGTTTCACTACTTTCGTGAAGGAGCAAGTGGAGGTGGCGAAAGACTTTTTCAGCGGCTGGTTCTCGCAGTCGGACATTGAATCGCTGGCGGAACTCTCGCACGACGAGGCGCGGGTGGTCAACTACCAAGGCACTTCGATTGCGCTGTACAAAGACGAGGCGGGCAAACTGCACGCCGTCAGCCCGACGTGTCCGCACGCCAAATGCGCCGTCGCTTGGAACGCGTCCGAGAAAAGCTGGGACTGCCCGTGCCACGGCTCCCGTTTCTCGCCCGACGGCGAAATGCTTACCGCCCCCGCCCGCACCGACTTGTCGCCGGTGGACATCCGGGAGAAAGTTCAATTATGAATGGTTGAATGAGAGAGTGATTGAATGGTTTTCGATGGGAAAAGGCGTTTTGGGCAAAAAATGGCTAAAACGCCTGTAGTAAAAGCCCCGTAGGGGCGACCTGTCTGTAGAAATACAGAGCAATCACAGAAAAAAGCTCCGTAGGAGCGACCCTGACATTGTGTTGTCAATCGGGCCGCTCCTACGGAGCTTGCTGCTATAACCGTTCGTGTTTTCTACAGACGGTCGGCTCCTACGGAGCCAAAAACGGCGGGCGAAAAAAAGGCGTTTTTGGCAAAAATTGCCCAAAACGCCTGTTGTATTGCAAGCCATTCTCTCCTTCAATCATTATCAATCACTCATTGATATTGAATGTAAATCGGCTGCGGATGCAGGGAGAGCATGTCTTGCGGCGACATCACGCGGGGTTGGCTTACGCGTTTGGTGTCGTTGAAGTAGAACACCTTGAACCCGGCGAACTGTATCGGTTCCTGTACAATGGCCAGTTTGTACGAGTTGCGTTTTTTGGCAGGCGGGCCCCAGCCGTCCATGTGCACCACAATCTGCACTTCGGGCCGCGTGACGATTTTCTTGTAGTTGGTCACCATCGGCTTCACGAAACGGTGAACCACGAGGATTTTGGGCGGCAGGTTGTGTTCGCGCACCAATTTGGC
>JALOMD010000587.1 GCA_025455595.1 Cytophagales bacterium
TTTAGCGTTTAGCGTTTAGCGTTTAGCGTTTAGCGTTTAGCGTTTAGCGTTTAGCGTTTTGGGCGATTTTCGCCCAAAACGCTAAAGCCCCGTAGGGGCGATCCGTCTGTAGAAATACAGAGCATTCACAGAAGAAAGCTCCGTAGGAGCGACCCGATTGACAACACAGCGTCAGGGCCGCTCCTACGGAGCTTTTGCGTTGAAACCATGTCGGTTTCTACAGACAGGCCGCCCCTACGGGGCTTCTTGAACATTTTGCCGTTTTAGGCAAAAATCACTCAAAACGCATCACTTTGCAGCCATTCCCGCAACACCTTCTCATCATCACTGATTTTGCCGACAATCCGGTAGCGTGACTTCCGCAAAATGCCAGCCGATGCGGCGTTCTCATGCAGCACGCAAAACGGAATGCCGCCGCTGGCGTGGACAAACCGTACTCCAGAATTGTCATAGACGATGAAACCAGTGTGGTTGTCCAAGCCCACAATGTACAGTCCTTTGCCCTGCCGCTTCACCGCCCGCACAAAGTCGTCCAGCGGCACGCGGCTGAACGTCTGGATATGCTGCTTCTGCACCAGCATCCGAATCATTTCCTCCGACGGAGCCTGGGCCAGTTTGACGCGGTTCAGCGTCAGGCCCGCGTCGCGCAGCACCGTGGTGACGAAATAACCGCACGCAATGGTGCCGCGTGTGCCGTACCAGTACGGAAACAACTGTTTGTCAATGCTTTTCACAAAGGCGGCCTTCACTTCGGACGGAGCAGCGTTTTCCCGAGCCAGTTTTCGACGGGTGCGTTGCACAGTTTCCACTTGGGCTTTGTACCGGGACGGTGTGTAACGGAAAAGATGATAGCCGGGAGCCAAAAATTTCCACGGCGTAAAAGGCAGTATGGCAAGGCAAAAGGCCACTACAGCCAAAGAGAAAAAAAAACGTTTGAGCAAGGCGGTTTGTGGGTTTGCCCAAAGATGCGAAAAAAACGGTGAGGTTGAATGGCTGATGGTTAATGGTTGGTTGTTGATTGGGCGTTTTGGGCAAAAAATGACCAAAACGCCAGAAAGGTCACGATTTTCCAGTCCCGTAGGGACGACCCGTCTGTAGAAATACAGAGAATTCACACAAAAAAGCTCCGTAGGAGCAATCTGATCGACTTGACATCGTCAGGGCCGCTCCTACGAAGCTTTTGATTATAATCGTGACCGATTGCTACAGACAGGTCGCCCCCTACGGGACTTTCACAACAGGCGTTTTGTGCAACAAAAAGGCGTTTTGGGCAAATTTTGCCCAAAACGCCCCTTTGACTGCCAACTGCCGCTGCTACTGCCGACTTGAACTCATTTTCCTCCGCTTACCGGGGTTTCGGCGAGGGCCAGTTTGTTGGCGGTCTTGAGGGACTGGAGCATTTGCTGGTAAGCGGGTTTTTGCAATTCCTTGGCCAACAGTTTGTATTCGGACAGGTAGTTGCCCGCACCGAAGCGGTTCAGGTATATCCACTCGTCGTCTTCTTTTATTTTCACGCCCTTTGCACGCAGTTCGGCAAACACCTGTTCCTTGATGATTTCGTAGTTGCCCAACAGCTGCCCGAACATCTCGTTGATTTGCACGAACGTCTGCACCAGCCCGTGGTTTTGCATCATGGCGCGGTATTCGGCGGGGTGGTTTTTCTGCGCGTAAATCAGGTACGAGAGGCAGAAGAACTTGAACTCCTGATGGGCGTTGATGGCACTGCACACGTTTTGGAAATAGTCGTACCAATCCTCGGCGTTGCCGGGGGTGTTTTCACGGTACCAGCAGTGCATGTTCACGTCGGTCAGCGTGCCGTGGTAGTAGGCCACCCATTCGTCCATCAGCCCGTAGATGCCCAACTCGTTGGAAGCCAGCGTGATTTTCTCCTTCGGATTGAATATGTACGTGTCGAAGCGGAACGTGCGTAAGTTTTTCGGAATGTTTCGGCCCATTTTGTCGGTCGGGAACACGGGCGTGTACTTGACAAGCTGGTATTCTTCGCCGCCGAGGTAGTAACAGATGTGGTTTTTCGAGTCCTTGGGCCGCAGTTTCCACGCCAGCAAGGCACTGTAGCCGTGGTTCATTTCGTGGACAATGGTGCCCAACGCATTACGAACGTCGTATTCGGTGTTGCCTTCGGCGTACTGGTCGTAGGGGTGGCGGTAGGCCATCGAGTCCACTTGCCGCAAGATGTGCCAGCCCGCCGGATTGTACTTTTGCAACAAACGCACTGCGTAAGCCCGCTTTTCTTTAGGATTGAGTTGCTGCTGGGCGGAGGCTGACACGAAACTGAACACAACGGCGGTGATTATCAGCCATTTGCAGTAGATTGGATAGCGCATTTCGGAAGGGGCTTACAAGCAACCCAACACCGGATTGCCTAATGAAAAGATACGCCGTTCCGACCAAAAACACAAACGTTTATGCCCGCAACTGATTAGTAAACGTGTAAGGTTGGCGGTTCATTGCATGGGGCAGGGAGCATGGGGCAGAGAGCAAAGGGCAGAGAGCAAAGGGCGTGGGGATGCGTTTTGGACAAAAATTGCTCAAAACGCTTTGGTTAAACTGGCTTCTGGCTGGCGCAAGCGTCCGCTTGTGCCTAAACTCTGACCAGCGTCCGCTGGTCGCAAACCGGCAGGTTTGCCAAGGCTGATGTTAACAAAAGTGGAAAATAACAACAGGCGTTTTGAGAAAAAAACGCCCAAAACGCTTATAATTTGCTCTCTGCCGTGTGTTCTTCGTAGCCTGTGGCTACGAAGGATTATGTTCGGTAGTCTGCGACTACTCACGCCGAGGCGTGACAGGCGGCGCGTAGCGCAACCGGCTTCGTGCAGGAAACGCCTTGCGTGCTTCGCACGGGTAGTCAGAGACTACCGGCATATTCCTGCGAAGTCACAGACTTCGCAGAACGGCGAGGAGCAGAATCGCACCTCGGCGTGTTGTCATCCTTAGCGAGCCGTTGGCTCGCGACCAGCGGACGCTGGTCTGAAAAAAGGCACAAGCGGACGCTTGCGCCAGAATGCTGGTATCACGCCGAGGCGTGATGCCAGCGAAAGCCCATGCTCCACGCTCTCTGCCCCACGCTCCCTGCTCCACGCCTTACGCCCCCAGCGTCTTCCGTACAATGTCGGTGATGCGTTTCAAGTCGGTGGGGGAGAGGCTGGAGCCGGACGGCAGGCACAGGCCCCGGTTGAAAAGGTCGGCGGCGACGTGATCGGTGCCGTAGTACGGGCAACCCTCGAACACCGGCTGCAAGTGCATGGGCTTCCACAGCGGCCGCGATTCGATGTTTTCGGCTTCCAAAGCGAGCCGGATGTCTTCGCGCGTCACGCCGTTCGACAAATCCTCGTCAATAACGATGCACGAAAGCCAGCGGTTGCCCACGCTGCCCTCCAGTTCGGGCGAGAAAGAAACCATCGGCAGGTCGGCGAAGGCTTGGCGGTAATGCTCGAAAACCTTGCGTCGGGCAGCCACGCGTTGCGGCAGCACTTCCATCTGTCCACGGCCGATGCCCGCCGTCACGTTGCTCATGCGGTAGTTGTAGCCGATGTGCGAATGTTGGTAGTGCGGGGCCGGGTCGCGGGCCTGCGTGGCGAGGAAGCGAGCCTTCTCGACCAATGCGCCGTCGTCGGAGAGCAACGCGCCGCCGCCCGACGTGGTAATGATTTTGTTGCCGTTGAACGACAGCACGCCCATTCGCCCGAATGTGCCCAAGGCCCGGCCCCGGTAGGTGGCACCAAGGGCTTCGGCTGCGTCTTCAATTACCGGAATCCCGAATTCGTCGGCCAAGTCCATGAGGGCCAGCATGTCGGCCGACTGTCCGTACAGGTGTACGACAATCATGGCCTTGGGCTTCTTGCCTTGGCGGATG
>JALOMD010000027.1 GCA_025455595.1 Cytophagales bacterium
TGGCAGCATTCTCTTTTAATTGATTCATCATGCATCGTTTCTGGAGTACGGCAATCCTGCTTTTGATTCCTTGGTCTTTTGCAGCAGCCCAGTACTTAGCCATTGTGAAAGACAAAGACGGTTACGTCAATGTCAGGGAGGGGAGGGGAACCGATACGAAAGTTGTGGGCCGGATACTTGAGGGTGACGCGTTTCTGTACTTAGAACCCGAAAAAAGCGAATGGTACGAAATCTTCTATTCAACCGGTAAAGATCATATAACGGGATACATACACAAAAGCCGAGTGGTTCCCATCAATCAACTTCCTCGTGTAAGAGATAGAAAAGTATCTTCAAATCAAGTTGTAATCGTCAATGACAGCATCAGTTTTTCCATCAGCAAAACAGCATTCGATGCAAAAAACCATAAGATCGGTAAAACAAACAGCAGCTTTGTTTCCACTATTGATGGCGTACGACCCAGCGGTGTAGATGGGGGATTACCCAAATTCGAGATAAAAGAATTTGTACTCGAAATCAATGGAAGGCAAATAACGATTCCCAAACAAGCATACTCGGATTTATTCGAGCCTAATTTTGAATATTTAAACGTTTGTTTCTTCAAAGACAGAATGTACATATACATGCCGTTGAACAGTGACGGAGCCGGTGGATACGAGGCTGTATGGATATTTAGAAATGGACAATATTTAAAGCGATATGTTGATAAATTATGATGACTTAGGATGCTACAAGTTTTCACCGGAGAATTTGCGAAAAGACTGTTTAATGCGTATTTTTGACAGACAAATAGAAAATCGTTTTAGATAATTTTTGCTCAAAACGTCAACTTTAAATCTGAAAAAATCAATTCAGCGTTCGACGTTCAACATTTGTCATTTGTATTTTTCAATTCAAACAACACACAGACCATGAGCAACAAATTCATAAAAACAGCCGCGTTGATGTTGGCTGTAGGCGCACTAACGGCTTTTACTTCTATGAACGAAATCCAAAAAGGCAAGTGGGAAAACCTGTTCGATGGCAAAACCACCAAAGGCTGGCATACGTACCTGAAGCAAGACGTGTCGCCGCAATGGAAGGCCGAAAACGGCGAACTGAGCTTGACGGCCAAAGGCGGCGGCGACATCGTGACCGACAAGGAATACGAGAATTTTGAACTGGAACTGGAATGGAAAATTGCGGAAGGCGGCAACAGCGGCATTTTCTACCGCGCGTGAACGAAGACCCGAAGTACAAATTCACTTTCCAGACCGGCCCGGAAATGCAAATCCTCGACGACGAACGCCACCCCGATGCCAAGGCCGGCAAAAACGGCAACCGTACCGCCGGGTCGCTGTACGACATGATGACGACCCGCGAGAAGGCCAAACCCGCCGGACAGTGGAACAAGGTGCGCATCGTAGTGCAAGGTGACAAGGTAGAGCATTGGCTCAACGGCAAGAAAGCCGTGGAATACACCGTGGGCAGCCCGGAATGGAACGAGGCGTTCAAAAACAGCAAATTCTCTGAAAAAAACGAGTTTTGGCAGGATTTCAACAAATACAAGAAAGGCCGCATTGCCCTGCAAGACCACGGCGACGTGGTTTCGTTCCGCAACATTCGGATTAGGGAATTATAAAAACAGGCCCCCTAACCCCCAAAGGGGGGATTTTTAATTTAACTCCCCCTTCGGGGGTCGGGGGGCTTCTTTCTTATGTCCCAAAAACTCACTCGCCGCTCGGCCGCCAAGAAACTTGTGGGCAGCGCGGCTTTGCTCACCACGCTTCCTTCCGCCGTTTATTCTATGGAAAACACTGCCGCACAGCCCAAGCTCAAGGGCAACATCAACCACTCGGTTTGCCGCTGGTGCTACGACAAAGTGCCGTTTGAAGACTTGTGCAAGGCCGCCAAGGAAATGGGCATCAAGTCCATCGAACTGACCGGCCCCGACGAGTGGCCTGTTTTGAAAAAATACGGCCTTACCTCGGCCATGCCGTGGGGTGCCGGGTTGGGCATTGAAAAAGGCTTCAACGACCCGCAGTACCACGACGAACTGGTGAAAAGCTATGAGGCCGTCATTCCGAAAGTAGCCGCCGCCGGGTTGGACAAAATCATCTGTTTTTCAGGCAACCGCAACGGCAAAACCGAGGAGCAAGGGCTGGCGAATTGCGCCGTCGGCCTGAAAAGACTAATGCCCATTGCCGAAAAGCACAAAGTGACGCTGGTGATGGAATTGCTCAACAGCAAAGTGGATCACAAAGACTACCAATGCGACCACACCGCCTGGGGCGTGGAGCTTTGCAAACGCGTCGGTTCGGAGCGGTTCAAACTGCTGTATGACATCTACCACATGCAAATCATGGAAGGCGACATCATCCGCACCCTCCGCGACAGCATCCACTACATTGCGCATTTCCACACGGGCGGCAATCCGGGCCGCCACGAGATTGACGAAACGCAGGAAATCTATTATCCGGCTGTGATGAAAGCCATCGTCGCGACAGGTTACAAAGGCTTTGTGGGGCAGGAGTTCATCCCTACCGCCGCCGACAATGCAGGCAAACTGGCTGCGTTGAAAAAAGCCGTGCTGCTGTGCGATGTGTGATTAGACTTTGAAAAAAGGCGTTCCCGCCAGATGCGGGATTTTCAATTTAGGCAAAATTTGCCCAAAACGATAAATGGTACCTTTGGCAAAGTTCAAAACTTTGCCAAAGGTTTTTTCATCAAACGAACCTACCACTCCAACCATCCACACCCATGAAAATCATCTATTGGATTACCACCGTTTTAGTCTGCCTTGCCCTTGGTTTCGGCGGCTTTCAGGATTTGACGCACTCAAAAGACGTGATGGACGGCATGGCGCACTTGGGCTATCCGCCTTACGTGGCCACCATTTTGGGTGTTTTCAAATTGCTGGGTACCATTGTTCTGCTGGCTCCGTTTTTCAAACGGGCCAAAGAGTGGGCCTACGCCGGTGCCGCCATTGATTTTATCGGAGCAGCCGCCTCGCACGCTTCCGTAGGCGACACGGCGCAGTACGTGGCTACTCCGTTGGTGCTTCTGGTGTTGCTGTGTATTTCCTATTACACGCGCCTCAGGATAAACGGCGAAAGTTTTTCATTGTAAATCTCTGTAGAAATACAGAAAATCGTTTTTGGTAAATTTTGCCCAAAACGCAAAAGGCTACGCTCTCAAGCGTAGCCTTTTGCGTTTCTACAAGCTTGATTTCCCGAAAAAACCAGGCGTTTTGAGCAATTTTTGCCTAAAACGGTTGCGGTTTTTGCTGTTAGGAAAAAACTTTGGGCTCGTCCTCGTCCGGCGAAGGGTTGCGCATCAGATCTTCAGGCGTGACGTTTGTGTTCGTGTTTTTCTTGTTGATTTCAGGCACCCGTTGCAAGAACGCGTCCAAGTCTTGATTGGCATACGTACCGAAAGCGTCCACCAGCGTCCCCTTCTGTTCGTCGTCAGTTTCGATTACGTACAGAATCGTCATGTCGTCAGGATCGGAAGTGCCTTCAAAGCGGAAGAAGTTCACAATCTTCACCTGCTCGGGCTGATAAGTCGTTTCGGAGTTGAAGCCGCGCAGCAAATCGTTTTCCACTTTAAAATCGGTCGTGTAACCTTTTTCTTGCATCTCCTTGACGCAAGCACTGAGCGGACTCAGGGTGTGTTCGAGTGTGGGCGAGTTTTCGGAAGTCATGGCTGTGCGTTTTGGGCAATTTTCCGAAAAAACTGTGCCACAGCCCCGAAAAGCAAACGGGCCGCTGCGCCAAATGTCGCAACGGCCCGTTTGTCTTGACTTCTTAGGACTTACGCAGCATCTTTGGCAAAGGTATTGACGGGCAGATAGTTGCGCGAAAACCTTTGCCAAAGATAAACACCTCTTTTTCAGCTAATTATTTTTGTTTTTGCGAAAGCCCTATTCTTACGGGTTACTTCTCAACTTCTTTTGCTTGGAGCGTAACGGTTCTGCTGGTGCCTTTGATGGTCACTGTGAACGTGTTGTCGCAAGCACCTTCGCCGAAATTAACCGTAGCGTCGGGGTGTCTCTCAGACCGAACCAGCGCAGATCCGCTCACGAAACGATAGTCACAGTTGCTCAGCGATACCAGCGGCGCGGTAATGTTGCTGGAGAAAGTGAGGCCGCCACGGTCGGTGCCCAGCAGGTTGCCGGTGATTTCAAAACGACCACCTTCTTCGCCGCCAATCCATCTCATGCTGCGGGTGCCGTTCCAGCGCAGCGTGCCTCTGGCATCGGTATAGGACATGCTTGTGAACACGCGGTCACGCTTCCAGCCGTTTTCTTCTTCAGAAAACGTTACGTCATATTGGCCAGACAGTTTGCGGTCGCCTTGCTCGTAGTCTTCGAACGAGATAGTATTGGTGGCTTCACCGCGCACAATCCTGATTTTGCCTTTGTAAGCCACTTCGCCGCAGGTTACGCCGGTGCCGTAGTCAAGCGTGAAAGTGGTGGTGCCTTTTTCTTCGTCTTCTGTATAACTCATGTTGCCGCAGCCCATACCCTCTTTGATGGCTTCTGCTTCCGAACTCACGCGGGCGGCAAAGCGGCGGTCGGAGTTCATCAGTTGGTCGAGCCACAAGGTCAGGTCTTCGGTTTCGTAAGTCAGGTTCAAAGATGCCTCGGCTTTGGCGAAATCGGCATCGGTGGCGGGCGCTACGGTTTCCTCGTCTTTTTTGCAACTCGCCAAAAATCCAATCAGAACCAATGTGAAACAGAAGCGGAAGAGAATGCTTGTCTTTTTCATAAGAGTGTGAAAATTTGTTTTGGTTGTTTAACACTTGTTACGTCCCTTGATGCTGCAATCAGCCCGTCAGGTAAGTGCATCGGCTTATAGGACATATAGAATCCGATGTATGTTTTGCCAAGACTACGGCATTTGGCAATCCATAATTGGCAGCCAAAAATGTGTTAGATAAATTATACAGATTTGCAAACAGGCTTTTTGAACGAAGAAAGACGTTTTGCAGAAGCCGTACGGTTTCGCTTGCACTGGTAATAAAAACCCTGTTCGGACAGAAAATGATACAAAGGGCGATTTGAGATGTTACTGTAGCAGTAACATGTGATTTGTATCAAAAAAGAGCCGTTGGCTCTGTTGTTCGGGTCGTTTGCCATAAACCACGGAGTGTCGCTGTGTTGAGACTGGGTAACATCTTTGGTTTCTGTTCAAAAACGATGGGGTAAGCCCCGCCCCTACGGTGCGGCGTTTTGGGCGAAACACAACCAAAACGGAAAACGTCAGAAAATCACACTATCAAAATCGGTGTTTTTGATAAAAATTGCCCGAAACGGCAATACGAGAAAGGCCGCCGGACTTGCAAGTCCGGCGGCCTTTCTCGTATCGAACCTTTACTCAAGACACACGACCCAATACCTTTCGGCATCAGTTCAGTGCCAAGCTCACCGATTCGTCGTACTGCAATGTGCGGCTGGTGCCACGGATGGTCACACTGTAGCTGTCGTCGCAAGAGCCGTCGCCGAAGTCGAATTCAGCACTGGGGTGGCCTTGGGCTTCCACCAAATACTTGCCGCTGACGAGTTGGTGTTCGCAAGAACTTACGTAAACCAGCGGAGCCGTGATGGAAGCAGAGAAATTTTTGCCTGCGCGGTCAGTGCCTGACACGCGGCCGGTCAGTTGCGTGCGTCCTTCTTTCAGCGATGAAGACAGCGTGTAGTCGCTGTCCCAACTCAGCGTGCCTTCTTCGTCGGTGTACACCAACTTGGTGGCCTTGTAGGTGAAGGAGAAACTGGTTTCCGAAGCGTTGGCCGCCCAAGCGAAATCGCCCGACAACTTGCGGCTGCCCTCTTCATAGCCGATGAAATTGATTACAATGGCACCGGTTTGTTCGCCGCCGCTCACCGTGATTTTGATTTTGCCCTTCTTCACTACGCCGTCGCAGTTGGTGCCGGTGCCGTAGTCAACCGTCCAGCCGAAAGTGCTGGACGCTTCGTCGCCGAAGAAACTCGACAGACCGCATTCGTCAGATTCGATTTCTTCACGCACGGCTGCCACACGGGCCGCTTTTGCTTTTCTCGGCTCGTTTCTGTCGGCGGCATCGTCGGCGAATCCGGCCACCCAAACGTTGTTCAGCGACTGCACTTCGCTCAATACTTCAAGCGAAGCCTCGGCGTTGGCAAAGTCGGCATCCGTGGCAGGCTGCACTTCATCTGATTTCTTACAGCTTGCCAAGAAGCCGATCAGGGCCAATGTGAAGGCCATCCGAAAGAACAAATTCATTTTTTTCATGTGTGACGGGAAAAGTTTTTGGGTTTTGAAGTTTGAACACTTACGCTGTGAATATGTCGGCCCGTCGGTTCGGTAATCGTTGTCGCGCCGCAACCGACGGGTGTTCGCGTAAGGTTTCCCGGCTTTTTGGCGAAAGCAGATCGGCGTTTTGGGCAAAAAACGTCCAAAACGCCGGTTCCGACGGCTGTTGCAGGTGCGTTTGGCGTTTTTTCCTCCGAGGAAAGCAAATCCTTACACTTGTACCAAACCCGACCCGAATCGGCAACCGGCAAGCCGAGCCGACAAGTTGCGAGTCGCCTCCACTTGGGCGTGTGTGAGCCGGTTCGTAATTTTGCCGCCGGATCAGGATTTACAGGATTGCCAGAAAAAGCAGAATTGATGCCACTGTTTTAGCCAATTTTTATCCAAAACGCCCCTTTGAATTCGCAATTGGCTTCGCCAAACTGACGTTTCCGAATTAATTCGTACTTCGTACCTCGTAAATCGTACTTCAAAACATGGCTGGACACAGCAAATGGGCGAACATCAAGCACCGCAAAGGCACCGCCGATGCCCGTCGCGGCAAGATGTTCACCAAACTGAGCAAGGAAATCATTGTGGCGGCGCGGCTGGGCGGCGGCGACCCGGCGGCCAATCCGAGGCTGCGCATCGCCATCCAAAACGCCAAGGCCATCAACATCCCGAAAGACAACATCGAGCGGGCCATCAAAAAAGGCACTGGGGCCGACGTGGAGAACTATCAAGAAGTGACCTACGAGGCCAATTTCGGGCCGGTGGGCATTTTCATCGAGGCCACCACCGACAACCCGACGCGCACGGTTGCCAACATCCGGGCCTGCCTGAACAAACTGGGCGGAACCCTCGGCACCAACGGCTCGCTGTCGTTTGTGTTCAGCCGCAAGGGGGTGTTCAATTTCACGCTGCCCGTCGGCCTGAACCGCGACGACCTGGAACTGGAACTGATTGATGTCGGTGCCGAGGAAGTGGACGCGGACGGCGACCAGGTGACAGTAATCACGCCGTTTGAAGACTACGGGGCCATGCAGAAAAAGCTGGAGGAGATGGGAATCGAAATCACCGAGGCGGCCTTGCAGCGCATCCCCGGCGTGCTGGTGCCCCTCGACGACGAGGCGTTTGCGAAAGCCACGAAACTCATCGACATGCTTGAGGACGACGACGACATCCAGAAGGTCTATCACAACATAGACGCAACGGAGGCGCAGATGGAAACGATTTGATTTCGGATTTCGGAGGGCGGATTGCGGAATGGGTAGGCAGTGGCAGTAGCAGTTGGCAGTCGAAAGGCGTTTTGGGCGAAAAATGCCCAAAACGCCGACTTACGTAGCACATGCCCCGACAAGTCGGGACGGGCTTTTAGCCTGCGCAAAACGTAAGTTCGGCGAAGCCAAATCCGTCAGGATTTTTTACCCGCAGACCCACACAGCGTTTTGGGCAATTTTTGCTCAAAACGCCCAACGGCCTTTCACCCGCCCGCCGCCGTAATAACACGAGTCGAAATACCGGTTGCCCAGCGAATCAATCGTGACGCCGCGCGAAGTGGACGCGTGTGCGAACCGGCCGCCCTGCAAGTAAATGCCCACGTGCGAAACGCCGCCGCCGAACGTGTCGAAAAACACCAAGTCGCCTTCTTGCAGCGCATCGCGAGGCACGCTGGTCACGTCGCGTTCGTACATCTGGCGGGCGTTCCGACTCAAGGTGATTCGGTAGGTTTCGGTGTACACGTTTTGCACAAAGCCCGAACAGTCGGTGCCGCTGTGGGAGTTGCCGCCGTCGCGGTGAGGCACGCCGAGCCATCCTTGGATGCTGCGGCGCAACGGCTCGTCGGCGAAAGGCTGGTTGGCAAGCAGGAAATAGGCGTTGCGCACCGAATCGGGCGGCTGACGGAAGACAACCGGCTCGTGGGCTTGGTTTTGGCGGAAAAACGCCCAAAACGCGACTGCGAAGGCCAATGTGGCGGCAACCCACGGCGTGGCCCGGTGCCGCGCAATCTGCCAACGGTGCGCATACAGCCAGCGGCCCAGCCAAGCCAGCCCCCGCCCGGTTTCACGCAGGACAATCCACCCCAGCAGGGCCAATTCGCGCAACACAACCCACAGTTGATCGGCTATCAGTTTCATAGAGAACACGGACAGTGAATCGTAGCGGTTGGCGCATGGGCGGTTTTGAACGATGAATTTTGAATGGGTGAATGCCTGACTTCTAACGCAAAAACAGCAGTTTGGGATGCGTTCTGTATAAAAAAGTTGTCAGAATCAGGATTTACAGGATTGGTAGGAAAAACAAGATTTACTCAAGCGGATGCTTCAAGCGTCCTCATTTGCACCTTCGCCATGGATTGTGCCGACTGCAAGCGAAGACGCTTTAACTACAGTCATTAATAGCTGTCCTCTTACTCATATCATGAACAGTCCCAATACCCACGCAGTTTGCCGCAATGACGGCATTCAAACGCGTAGAATTGAACATGCTCCCAAGATTTTTCTGTTTCATCGTCGTTCAATTCGCAGTCATCCCAAAGCCTATGACAGTCTCTGTCGGTCATTTCGAGAAACAATTTTTTCCCATTGTTGTTTTGGCTATTTGCGGTGAAATCGCAGGGTATCCAAATGCCCCGGAACACCATGAAGTCTTTACAGTGAACTTTCCAAATCCCTCCTTGGATACTGGTGAAGGCCGGCGTTATCAAGAGTTCTCTGATGCTTCTTTCAGCCACATAGTCCCTTACATTGCCAAAGTCTGCCAACACGGTCGAGGGAACATTTTCCCAAACCACAGGCCCGCATTCGCTGTCGTGTGAGAACTTTATGTCTGTGTTTGAGAGGCAGTCCAAACAAATCTTCGCGTATTCGCCAAAAGGAGGGATGACAAATTTAGACTTTACTTCCTTGCAAACTGGGCAGTTGTCTCTTCCATATTTAAAATTCATCAAGTCAACACAAGGAGCACAAAAGTACCCTTTGCTGAATATGTCATTCCTTAAATACCTGTTTACCGAGTTTCTCATGTCGGTTGGTTTTTAGTTCTATTCCAGATAGGTGATCTATTCCTAAAGCCATGATTTATGGAAACAAAAATCTGTTTTTTTTGTTGTTTTGGGCAATTTTCGCCCAAAACACTGGTTCTTCTATGCGGTGTGCTTCCTATTTTTAAAGGCTTTGTAGATGAACCAAAACGAACCGGATTCTATAAATAACAGTAAGATGAATATAAAGAGTAATTCTATCGTTGTCAAAGAGTCCATCGGTTGCGACTTAAATCCTTCGGTTTGCATTCTTACCCCGCCAACCACAATGTCGGGTGGACGAAGGTACTGAACCAGTACTGGTGCCAAGCCTACCAACACAAGCGAATTGGAAATTGCAATGGAAACGGCTGCAACCGTGTTTTGCTTGGCCAATAGCAGAATGCCTGTTGTCAAGTGTCTGCCCATAGTCAGGAATACGAAACCGGTCAGTGTGATATTCAAGAAAACACTCCAAAAAACGCCCGAACCAAAATCAAATGGTAGTTTCATTTGTTTGAGGAAACGCAAGCTAACTGCTACCGCCACGAGCAAAGACACCCCAGTCCAAATCAGTTCGTTTTTCATCTGTTGTTTCATAAACGACTTTCGGTTTGACGTTCTCTGTAGGTTTTCAGCAGTTCTTCCGCCGCTCGCCACGCCGACAGCCTGCCTGTCTTGACAGCTTCCTCTGTCTGTGCCAAACGACTTCTAACGGCCGGGTTTTGGTAAAATGTCTCTTCCAAGGTTTGTTGTATCGTCTCGTGGAGCCAGTGCCGGTTTTGTTCCTGTCGTTTGCGGGCGAAATAACCGCCGGGTTGCGTGGCTTGGCGGTATTTTTCCAAGACCGTCCACACTTCGGCGATGCCCGTGCCCGCCAGGGCCGAACACAGTTGCACCGGCGGCTGCCAACCCGATGCGGACAGCGGCATCAAGTGCAGGGCGTTTTCGTAGGCGGCACGGGCTTGCTTGGCACGAATCAGGTTGTCACCGTCTGCTTTGTTAATCACCACTGCGTCAGCCATTTCCATGATGCCGCGTTTGATGCCCTGCAACTCGTCGCCGGCACCGGCCAGCATGAGCAGCAGGAAAAAATCCGTCATGCCGTGCACCACCGTTTCGGACTGCCCCACGCCGACGGTTTCCACGAAAATCACTTCGTAGCCAGCTGCTTCGCAGAGTAACATGGCCTGCCGCGTACTGCGCGTGACACCGCCCAAGGAAGTACCTGACGGTGAAGGTCTTACGTAAGCCGTCGGCTGGTTTACCAGCGTTTCCATTCGCGTTTTGTCGCCCAAGATGCTGCCGCCCGACCGTTCGCTGCTGGGGTCAACGGTGAGTACGGCCAGTTTTTTGCCCAGCGAGATGACGTGGTTGCCGAAAGCCTCGATAAACGTGCTTTTGCCCACGCCCGGCACGCCCGTGATGCCGACGCGAAACGACCGGCCCGTGTGTGGCAAAATGGCTTCCAGCAGTTCGGCGGCCAGCGTGCGGTCTGTCGGCAAGGTGCTTTCCACCAGCGTGATGGCCCGGCTCAACACCACCCGGTCGCCGCGCAGAATGCCTTCCGTGTATTGTTCAGTAGTGAGACGACGCATTTTGAAGTACGAGGTACGATTTACGAATTTAGGTCAGAGGTCAGAAGTAAGAGGTCAGAAGCGTTTTGGGCGTTTTTTGCTTAAAACGGCAAACTGCCGGAAAATAGCCGCCAGCCCCGTAGGGGCGACCTGTCTGTAGAAATACAGGACATCTACAGAAAGCTCCGTAGGAGCGGCCTGATTGACACAACGAAATTCGGGTCGCTCCTACGGAGCTTTCGGTTAATCTTGCTTTCGTTTCTACAAACGGTTCTTATAAATCATCGCACACAAAAGCCGTTTTGAGCAAATTTTGCTCAAAACGCCAAACGGTAAACGCCAAACGGTAAACGCCAAACGGTAAACGCCAAACGGTAAACGCCAAACGGTAAACGCCAAACGATAAACCGAAGACCGAAAACGAAGCATCGAAGTACGAAGCATCGAAACTACGAGAAAAAAATGCAATTTTGGCGACACCCCGAAATCTCGACGCATGATCAATCGGTTTGAGCCGTTGTGGCAGGCACTGCGGCAGTGGCGGGCCGCACATCCGTCCGGGCCGCTGCACGTTTTTTTCAAGGCCGCCCAAGGCGACTTTGCCGCGCTGCCGTTGGTGTTTCGCAACGGCGAGCCGCGTGTGCAGATGGAAACCGCCGTGCCGCAAGCCGTTTCATTGCCCGAACCCGCCAAAACCGAGTTCATGCGCCGCTACCAAGCCGACCGGCTGTTTTCGCTGGCGGCGGCGTGCAAGCATTACTTCGGGCCGCTGCACCGGCCGGGCCGCAACTCAACCTATGACCCGGCGCACGAACTGCAACTGAGTCTCGACGAAATCGGCGGGGCGTTCCCGGCCGTCCGCGAGCAGTTTCCGTACGGCACGCACGTCCGCCTCGAAAAATTGGCCGAACGTTATACAGTGCATTCTGTAGAAACGGCTGTTTCTGTTGTTCCTACAGTGGAAGACAAAGAAACGCCATACCAAGTCCCGGCACAATTGTATCCGCTGAATCAAATCCTGTACGGGCCGCCGGGCACGGGCAAAACCTACCAGACGGTCAACTACGCGGTGGGCATCGTCGAAGGCAAGCCCGTGGCCGACATACAGGCCGAGGGCCGCCCGGCCGTGCAGCGGCGTTACGAACAATACCGCGAGCAGGAGCAAATCGAGTTCATCACGTTTCACCAGAGCTACTCGTACGAGGAGTTTGTGCAAGGCTTGCGGCCCGACACCCACCGCCACACCGACGGACTGCAATTCCGGCTCGTGGACGGCGTGTTCAAGCGCATCGCCGACCGTGCCCGCGCCAACTACGAGAACTACCGACGGGCCATCCACCGGCCCACGCTGCCGTTTGAGGCACTTTTGGACCAAATGCTGACGGCGGGCATGAACCGCGAAACCGAGGAGGTGGAGATTCTGCTGCAAAACCCCGGCGGGCAGTTCAAGAGCCTGATTGTCTATGAAGCCAGCGACACAGTGCTGAAATACAAACGCCGCACCAACCGTGACGCGGTGCGCGACGAAGAGCGGACGCTGCTGATCCACAAGATGCGCGAACGGTTCTACGGCCGCGACATCCGCGAGGCCATCAACCGGCCTTACTACGAAGCCGTGGTGCAGGCGTTGCGCAAATTTGAGAAAGGACTGAAGCACGCCGCGTCCGAAAACCGACTGAAACACTACGTGCTGGTGGTGGACGAGATAAACCGGGCGAACATTTCGCGGGTGCTGGGCGAACTGATTACGCTGCTGGAAGACGACAAACGCCTCGGTGCCGAAAACCAACTGGTTGTGACGCTGCCGTCGGGCGAGGCGTTTGCGGTGCCGCCCAACCTGTACGTAATCGGTACGATGAACACTGCCGACAAATCGGTGGCCTTGCTCGACGTAGCCCTGCGGCGGCGGTTTGCGTTCGTGCCTGTGTTCCCGGATTATTCGTTGATCCCCGATTTTGCGTCGATTCTACAGGCACTGAACGCCCAAATCCGCGACCGGCGCGGCGTAGATTTCCTCATCGGGCATTCGTACTTTATCGGCAAGACCCTGGCAGATTTGCCCGATATTTTCAACCGGAAAATCATCCCGCTGCTCTACGAGTATTTCGACAACCACACGGCGCAAGTGCGCGAAGTGCTGCAA
>JALOMD010000588.1 GCA_025455595.1 Cytophagales bacterium
TCCCGGCCAGAGGCCGGGTGACAGTTGCCATCACGCCACAGCGTGACGGCTGAAAATTATATTGTAACTATTTGATTATCAACCGATAGCAACTCTACTATTCTAAGCCTGCGTGAAACTTTAGACAACCTCTGAGAGACGTTTTGAGCAATTTTTGCTCAAAACACAAATCCCGCAACCGCCTGTCCCGGCTTGCCTGCCATGCACCCGGCGCAGGCAGGCGTGTCAGGCCTTTTCCGCATTCCGGTTTCCAGACTCCGCATTCGTCACAATGTCATTTCGCCCCGGATGGGCACAATGATTTGCGTCAAATCGCCGGAGCCGAGCAAGTACATAAGCTTGGTTACGGCAGCCTCGGTGGTGATGTCGGCACCGCTGCGCACACCGATGTCGAGCAAGTGGCGGCTGGTGGCGTAGCGGCCCTGCACCACGCGGCCACCCATGCACTGCGACACGTTGAACACAACCAGCCCGTTGCGGATGGCGGCGGCGATACAATCGGTGAACCACCCGGTCGTGGGGGCGTTGCCCGACCCGTAGGTTTCCAGCACCACGGCCCGTAGGCCAGAAGTGTGCAACAGGCTTTCCACCACAGGGCGGCTCAGGCCCGGAAACAACCGCAAAACCGCCACCCGGTCGTCGAGGCGCGGCTGTATGCGCAAGGTTCGGCCGCTCGTGTAAGGGGAAATCAGGGCCGGACGGTACTCGATGGTGACTCCGGCTTCGGCCAGCGGCGGGTAGTTCTCGGAATAAAAGGCATCAAACTGCGTGCTTTCCACTTTCTTGGCCCGGTTGCCACGCAGCAGTCGGCTGTGGAAATAGATGCATACTTCCGGCACCAGCGGATTGCCGACGGCATCACGGGCCGAGGCGATTTCCAAAGCCGTAATCAGGTTTTCGCGGGCATCGGTGCGGATGGAACCGATGGGCAGTTGCGCCCCGGTGAAAACAACCGGCTTGGCCAGTCCGTCGAGCAGGAAACTGAGGGCCGATGCGCTGTAGGCCATGGTGTCGGTGCCGTGCAAAATCACGAAGCCATCGTGGCTGTCGTAATGCTCGGCAATAAGGTTGGCCCACTGCAGCCAGTGGGTCGGCGTGACATTCGACGAGTCAATGGGCGGTTCCAAGGCAATGACCGACAGCGTAAACGCCAGCCGGTCAAGTTCGGGCAGGTTGTCAAGGATTTGTGCAAAGTCGAACGGCCGCAACTGCCCGGCGGCATCGTAAGTCATGCCCAGCGTGCCGCCGGTGTAAATCATCAGCACCGAGGCTCCGCCCCGGTCGGCGGTGTGTACGCGGAAGGGTTGAATAGTGGGTTGCAGGTTGAAAGGTTAAAAGTTGCAAGTTGGCGTTTTGGGCAAAAAACGCCCAAAACGCCAAACGACCCGCAAGTTAGCAGATGCAAGTCTATCTTCCGCAAGATAAACACCGTCAATCCGTGCTGGGATTGTACAGTCTTTCAGGTTCAAGACTTACGCACGCAAGCTTGGCAAAGCCTGCTCCGCTTCAGGCATCAACTTTCCGACTGGGGCTGCGTGTACCGCACGATGTCAATCCCAATGCCGTTCGGGTCTTCGATGGCAAAGTGTCGGTCGCCCCAAGGCTCATCGCGCAAGTCCACTTTCACAGGCACGCCTTGGCTGCGCAGCCGCTGGTGCCACGCGTCCACATCGTCCACCTCAATGGTCAAGTACACGCCTTTCCCGGCGAACGGTTCGTGGAAAAACGGCTGTTGGCTGGGGTGGTGGGGCAGCAGGAAACTGATTTCAGCCTGCCGGCTGGGCGTGTGCATCAAAAGGTAGAAGTCGTTTTCGAAGCTGACCCCGAAGCCCAACATCTCGGTGTAGAAGGCTTTGCTTTCGGCCAGTTTCTCGGTCAGGATTCCCGCGTTCATTTTCATGGTCGTCTGTCGGTTTGGGTGGAACAAAATCAACGGACCAAAGGTCGGCACACGGACGGCGAAACGATTGTAAAAAACGGACAAAAAGCATGGAGCGTGGGGCAAAGGGCAAAGGGCGTTTTGGGCAAAAAATGCCCAAAACGCACAGCCGATTCTCCAACAAATCACGGCCACGCAACCGTGGGCGTGAGGCCGTAGAACGTCTTGAACTCCTTGATGAAATGCGCTTGGTCATAGTAGCCCGCGTCGTAAAAAACCTTTTCTTGACGCAGGCTACCAACGGAACGCTGGTTGAGCAAATGTTGAAAGCGAACCACCCGGCTGAACGTCTTCGGCGTGTCGCCTATGTAAAATGCGAACACTCGCCGCAACTGCCGCGCACTCACGCCCGCATCCAAGTCGGTTTCCACGCGGGCCGTTCCTTGGGTTTGCAGGATCAAGTTCAAGGCGTTGAGCAGGCGAGGATCGAAACGCAGCGTGGTGTCGGAGAGGCAACGAAGCACAAACGCATCGAGCAAGGGTTTGGCCGTTTCCAAAGACATGCCCGGCGGAATCTCCTCGGCCAGAAAGCGGGCCGTTTGGGGAAGCACGCCAGTGAGAGGCTCGCAACGGTCGGTGAAGTCGGCGGCGGGTAGGCCGAACAGCACCGGAAAAGCACCGGGCAGGAAGCGGATGCCCGTGTAGTGGAAGCTATTGCCGAGCGGAAATACGGTGCAAGCCGTGGCAAAACCCATGACGAAGCTCTCGGTCGGGCGGGCAGCTGCGAAAAATACGTCCATGCAGCCGTCTGCTACCACCCGGTAACAAAATGGCTCGGCCAACGCCCGCTCGGTTCTCAACTGCCAGTAGCAATGCACATGGCCGGACAGGCGAAGGTCGGGCGGCAGTTCAGCATATGTTACGCCATCGGCCGGGCCGCTCACGGCGGGTTGCGCCGGACGAAAAAAAGAAGAAGGCCAAGTCATGTTGCTTGTCGGGATAGGCGACACCGAACGGCGGCACGTTTTCATTTCGTTTTGGGCGAAATTTGCTTAAAACGCCCGCCTTTAGTCTTTCGCGAGCCTGTGCTTCCCTGTCTGCCGACACTGTCCGCTCCTGCCCGTCCGGCAGGCGGGGTGGCGCAGGCAGCGGTCTGACGCACAGCGTACTGACCTGCGTGTTCAATACAATCCGTTTTGGGCGAAATTTGGCCGAAACGGATTGTCAGGGCGGCGGTGCCGCCTTGCGTTTTGAGCGGCCCGACGCTGGGAACGGCGGGCCTTTCGGTGAGAGTTGCGCGAAAGCACCGGAGGCTTGGCCCTGTCAGCCAGCGTTTTGGGCAAAAATTACTCAA
>JALOMD010000589.1 GCA_025455595.1 Cytophagales bacterium
ATCGAAAGACCGTTGTTCGAGTATTTGCTGAAAACCAAACCTACTTTGAGCGGATTGGAATATGAGCATATTCCGCTGGCGGAACAATTGAATCTGGGGCTGCGCAGCTTGGAACTGGATGTTTATTATGATCCCAAGGGAGGTTATTACGCCAATCCCAAAGGATTGGAAATCGTCAAGTCTCTCGGTGCCGAACCCCAGCCTTTTGATGTTGACCAAAAGCTGCAATTGCCTGGGCTAAAGGTGTTTCACGTCCAAGAAATAGATTTCAGGAGCCATCAACTCCTGTTCAGGGATGCCCTGCATGAATTGAAAAACTGGTCGCAGGCCAACCAAGGGCACACGCCCATCATCGTCACCCTGAACGCCAAAGACGACGAAATACCAAACACCAGAAAACCCCTCCCCTTCACTGCCGATGCCTTGAAAAGCATTGACACCGAAATCAGGGAAGTGTTTGAAAAAGAGCGTTTGATAACCCCAGACGGGGTTCGGGGCAATGCCAAAACCCTGGAGCAAGCGGTGCTCGGCAAAGGCTGGCCTTCGCTGAACGAAGTGAAGAACCGGTTTATGTTTGTATTGGATGAAGGCGAAGAAAAAACCAACCGATACCTGTCCAATTTTCCGGATTCCAAAGGAGCCGCATTGTTTGTCAACAAAGAAGAGGGCAACCCGAACGCCGCATTCAGAATCATCAACGACCCCGTTGCAAATTTTGAAAAAATCAAGAAACTGGTGGCACTGGGATACATGGTGCGCACCCGTGCCGATGCAGACACGAAAGAGGCACGGAGCAACGACTACAGCAGGTTTGAAAAGGCAAAGATGTCCGGGGCGCAAGTGATCACCACGGATTATTATGTGCCCGGCAAACTTTTCAAATCCGATTTCAAAGTGAGTTTTGAAAACGGCCGATACGAAAGGAACCGGCCATAGCACGGCTGCTCAATAGAAGGCCAGCTGGATTTTGCTATGGTTGTTGTCGACTGAAAACTGAAATATGAATTATACAGGTTGCGTTTTGGGCGATTTTTGCCCAAAACGCCCAGAAATGAGAACAGGCGATTTTTCACTGGCGGAAACGGTCGAAAGACTGCCAGTATTTGTCTTTGTAAATACTGTACGAAATCTCCAATTGCTCAGAAAACTTCTGTTCTATGGCATACATCACTTTCGACGGTTTTCTGAAATCCTTGCAAGCCAAATAGATTTCCCTGACGCTGTCGGCTGTTTGCCTGCCGATGTACAGATACCCGTCTGTATCTGTAAGTTCGTCCAAAACAGCGTCCTCAATCTCGTTCAACAGTTCATACGTCTCATTGTCGGGCAGGCCGTTGTTGTTTTCGCCGTCGTATTTGATTTCGATGTTCAGAATCCACGGATGCGAAGCCTTGCCGTCCCACTCAAGTATGGACGTGTTGATGACTGCGAACCAAGGATTGCCATTGTTCAATTCGGCCTCGAACGCCGAATAGCTGTCGTTTTCTGTATTGTACAGTGTTTCTTCGTATTTCTCAACGAATTCTTTCTGCCGCCAAACCAAAAAACTCTTTAGTTTTTCTATCGGCACCAATTCTTTTTCGGCCTCTCTTCGACCCGCCACACTCAGATTGTCAATCATGGTGGCGAAGTCCAGTTCGCCGAGATAGTTGTCTAAAAAAATCTGCGAGCCGTTGATGATGACAGATTCGTTCTCGGCAGTCAAATCATCGTGGACAACAGTGATGTCTATTTCGTCAGGGTATTCGGGATAGTCATTGGAATAAAAATGCACGTTGTCTGTATCGAACCGGCAGCCGGACATTTCTATGCTAATGTTTGTAATGTCCCGCCCGGGTTTGAGAGCGGTAAATTTCCAGCCGTCTATTGCCGGGGCCGCCGCGACGAGTTCTTCCACAAAGACAATGTTTTTGATGACGCTGTCTGCTGTCAGCACCAGTTCGGCGGTGTTTTCGTCGGCCATGCCGATGAGCAGAAAAAACCCGTCCTTGATTTCGCTGAGTTTGGGTGAAATCTGGTCGAAAAAGCCTTTTTCAATGTCACTCCGCGTTTTGACCACTTCAAAAAACGCCTTCTCGTGCTGACGGAACCAGTTCCAAAAGTCTGTGTAAGATTGTGCGGGCATATTTTTAATAATTGCATCATTTAATCACCTTGACTGCTTTTTGCGGCCTTTGCGAAAATCTTTGCGCCTTTGCGTGAAAGATTTTTGTCGCACGCAAAGTAAACAGAAACGCAGTCATCGGTGAAAGCGCATCAAATTACTGGTTTTTTTGCTCAAACGGCATCCGGTTTTTCTTTTGTCAGTCCGTCCAACTGTTTCAGCAGAGCCGGGATTCTGAAATCGCCGCTCATGCGTCTTATGTTTTCGGTTGCATCGTCTATATCCACGCCGATGGCCGTAATGTAAAGCGGCCGCGTGCTTTTGCCCCTGAGCAACGGTTTTTTGCAAGTTTCGATGGTGGCGAAATTGGTCTTGGCTACGCCGATGACTGGTACTTGGCCGTCCAAAGCTTGGTACAGATGTCCACCCAAACCCAGCTTGCCGCTGTCGTCCAGATATACGAAGCCGTCAATCACAATGGCCTCAACGTCAGGGAAATGCACTTGTTTGAGCAAGCTCAGGATGCACGGCAGTTCACGGCGGTAAAACTCGCCGGGTGTGTAGTCTTCCACATCCTCCAATGTTTCGGAATAGATTTGGTGCGGCGCGTCGTCTGTCCAGTCGGCGAAGGCAAGGCAAACGGTTTTGGCCTTGTTATTGAAATAATAGGTGTCGAAGGCGAGAATCATCGTTGTCAGAAGTGTTCCATCTGTTGTCGCGCACAGTTTCCGAGCTTGTCCGATATTTGAAACGGTTGATTTACTTTAAAGTTGCTATAGGCTGAAAGTGAAGAAGCTACATGATTTTTACAGAAGGAAATCTTGCGACAAAAGGCGTTTTAGGCGATTTTTACCTGAAACGCAACTTGTAAACAATTGATTGTCACATGCTTATGCTCAAAAAAATGCGATTTTATTTGTCATGTCGAACATAATGAGACCACGCCGGAGCGTGGTTTCGCGTCGCCCAACATCCGGCTTACGCGAACCTGATGGACTTTCGCGAATCCTACGGCCGGATTCCGCCTTGGCGGGATGACAAAAAATCTCTTTTCCATAACTCACGTCAGCTTATGGAAACTCTTTTAAAAAACCGTTTTGAGTGTTTTTGTCAAAATTCTGTGACTG
>JALOMD010000028.1 GCA_025455595.1 Cytophagales bacterium
GTTGAAAAACTTTATTTTGACGGATATTTACTTTTTTAAGTAATTGATTTTGAGATATTTATCAATTTTTAAATACGTCAAAATAAAGTTTCTTGACCAGTAGTTAGCCATTGGTTTTTAGCAAAAACATGTTTGCACTGCCAGGCACTTAGAAATACGAACCCGTCCGTTTTGGGCAAAAATTGCCCAAAACGCTTTTATCGGAACTGTGATTTCAAAACGATTGATTTGACGGACATGATTTGTGTTTCTTCATGCCGATTACGAAAGTCACTGTAAAATCACAGTTCGGACAAATTGCCCAAAACGCTTGTCCGACCTCTGCGTTCTGACCTCTGACCTGAAATCCCCTCTATGTCCATCCTGCACGCCATCATCCTCGCCATCGTTGAGGGGCTGACTGAGTTTTTGCCCGTTTCGTCCACCGGACACATGATCATCACCGCCGCGCTGTTCGGCATCGAGTCCAGCGACTTCACCAAGGTTTTCATCGTTTCCATCCAGTTCGGGGCCATTTTGTCGGTAGTGGTGCTGTATTTCAAGCGGTTTTTCAAAGGTCTGGATTTTTATTTCAAGCTTTTCGCCGCCTTTCTTCCCACGGCGATTATCGGTTTTTTGCTCAAATCGCAAGTGGACGCGCTGCTTGAAAACGTGACCGTAGTGGCCGTGACGCTGCTGCTCGGCGGCATTGGGCTACTGTTTGTGGACAAATGGTTTGCCCGCAACGAAGCCAATCCTGACACTTACGCGCCGCCGTTGCACACGCCCAACGAACACGTTTCGTACAAGCGGGCTTTTGTCATTGGTTGCGTGCAGTGCATTGCCATGATTCCGGGTGTGAGCCGCTCGGCGGCCACCATCATCGGGGGGCTGTCGCAGGGGCTGAACCGCAAAACCGCTGCCGAGTTTTCGTTTTTCCTCGCCGTGCCCACCATGTTTGCCGCCACGGCCAAAAGCCTCTGGGACGACCGTGACCTGCTCGTGGCCCACAGCGACAACTGGGAGATTCTGCTGCTGGGCAACGTGGTGGCGTTCGTAGTCGCCATGGCAGCCATCCGCTTTTTCATTGATTTCCTTACCAAACACGGCTTTCGGGCGTTTGGCTACTACCGCATCGTGGTGGGTGCCGCCCTGCTCATCCTGATTTTCCTCGGCGTGGACTTGAAGTTGGTGGACTGAAAACAGCAGGCGATGGCAGTGGCAGGTTGTAGTCAGAGGCGTTTTGAGCAATTTTTGCCCAAAACGCCTTTCCAACTTTGAACTTGCAACTTTCAACCTGTAACCTTTCATTCGTACCTCGTAAACCGTACTTCAATCCGTGCCCGTCAACCGCAACGCCTTGATTCGCTACCAGACGCTGGACAACTGCCTGCGCAACCGCCGTCGCCGCTGGACGCTGGACGACCTGATGGAAGCCTGTTCAGAGGCGTTGTACGAATACGAAGGCATTGCCAAGGGCGTGAGCCGCCGCACCGTGCAGATGGATTTGCAAACCATGCGCAGCGAAAAGCTCGGCTACAACGCCCCCATCGTGGTGGTTGAAAAAAAGTACTACACCTACGAAGATTCGGACTATTCCATCACCAACATCCCGCTCACCGACAGTGACTTGGGCAAGTTGAAAGAAGTGGCCGACATTCTGCAGCAGTTCAAGGGATTCGCTCATTTCCGCGAACTCAGCGGCATGGTGCAGCGGCTGGAAGACAAAATCCGTACGGCTCGCACGCAACAGGTGTCTGTCATTGACTTCGAGAAAAACGACAACCTGAAAGGGCTGGAACACCTGGAAACCGTCTATCAAGCCATTTTGCAGCAAAAGTGCCTTGAGATCACCTACCGGTCGTTTTGGGCAAAATCTTCGCAAACGTTTGTGTTTCACGCGCATCTGCTCAAGGAATACCGCAACCGCTGGTTCGTTTTGGGCAAAAAAGACGGCATTTCCAAAGAAGTGCTGTTGGCCCTTGACCGCATCGAGTCACTGAACCCCAGCGACGAACTGTACTGCCGCGACGAAACGCTGGACACAGCCGGTTATTTCGACCACGTGGTGGGCGTAACCGTGGCAGCCGGGCAGGCAGTGGAAGAAGTGACGCTCTGGATCGACAGCCACAACGCGCCGTATGTGCTCACCAAGCCCATCCACCGTTCGCAGCGCGTCGTCGAAACCCGACCCGACGGCATCGTGATTGCCCTGTCGGTACAAATCAACTTCGAGTTGGAACGCGAGATTCTGGGCTTCGGCGAAGGAATGCAAGTGCTTGGGCCGGAAAAACTCATTGCCCGGATGCGTCAGCGAATTGCACGACTGAGTGCGCTGTATGCGTAGTCGGGAAAGCGTTTAACGTTTATCGTTTTACGTTTGTCACTTCGTTCGCAGCCCGATCCGTTTTAGGCAAAAAATGCCCAAAACGGCCACAAAACAACAACCGAAAATCCGTATCTTTCGACCCGTCAAACATACAAAGCTCCCCTCCTTGGAGGGGCTGGGGGAGGCTACTCATGTTTCAACTTACCGACATACGACACACGTATTCCGCCGACTTGACCATCGCATTTCCTAACTGGCAGGGTGGGCAAGGCGAGCATTGGCTTTTGGCGGGAGCATCGGGTAGCGGCAAAACCACATTGCTACATATTTTGGCCGGATTGCGCCGCCCAACGGCTGGCTCTGTCGCGGTGGCAGGCACCCATTTGTATGAACTCGGCGGCAGCCGCGCCGACCAGTTTCGCGGACAGCACATCGGGCTGGTGTTGCAGCGGCCTCATTTGTTGCCTACGCTCAACGTGGAAGAGAATCTGCGGCTGGCGCAGTACATGGCAGGCTTGCCGCAAGACGGCCGCCGCATTGCCGAGGTGTTGGAAACGCTGGGCATGGCGGCCAAACGCCGCGCCATGCCGCACCAACTCAGCCAAGGCCAGGCCCAACGCGTTTCCATAGCCCGTGCCGTGCTGAACCGCCCGCAGCTATTGCTCGCCGACGAGCCTACCGCCAGCCTCGACGACGAGAATGCATTCGGCGTGCTGCAATTGATCGAAGACCAAGCCAACAACTGCAACGCCACGCTGGTAATTGCCACCCACGATGCCCGTGTCAAAAACCGGATGCCGAAACAATACAAGCTGGATGGCTCCAAGCAGATTTCGGAAGTCGGAGGGCGGATTGCGGAATAAATGAAAAATTCGAGAGGCGTTTTAGCCGTTTTTTGCTCAAAACGCACTACACCAATGGAGGGCGGAGAATTTTATAGAACCATTGTGGCAGAAAACAAGTTGACATAAGTGCCTGACAGAAAATGGTTTACCCTGTTTTCAATGCACGAAATCGTTTCAGGTATTTGACTTTCGGTTGCTTATGTCTGTTCTTTTATTGAAAGACTGACGACTATGTACTTAAATAAAAACAAGACCATGAAAGCGTTGACAAAAATAGGATTCGGCTTGGCGTTTGTGATGTGCGCGGCGGTGGCTGTTGCGCAAAGTCAGGCGGCCGCCAAGGCCCAGATGCAGGCCGCCACAGCCGAGGCCTCGTCTGCCGAGGTATGGAAAACCCTAAGCACGGTGGAGTACGAAAACGTGCCGAACCGTTACTTTCCGCAACCGGTCTTCAACAAGAGTATCAAGGCGTTGGAAGGCAAGCGGGTCACGATGAAAGGCTTCATCATCCCGCTCGACGACACCAAGAAGCAAGTCAATTTCATGCTCTCGATGGTGCCTTTCAGCCATTGCTATTTCTGCGGCGGAGCCGGGCCGGAGTCGGTGGTGGAAGTGAAGGCTGTGATGGCTTTTGAATACACGGCCAAGCCGGTGCAAGTCAGTGGCATCCTGAAGCTAAACGCGACCGACGAAAACCACTTGTTCTACATTCTGGAAGATGCCAGTCCGGTGCTTTAACAGTGGTAAGTCGTAAGTGGCGAGTCGCAAGTTGTCATTGACTGACAAGGACAGTATCGCTGAAAGAGAGATAGAAGCATACAGAGATTTTCAATAAAAATCGCCCAAAACGCTTTCTTCTCCTTCCGAAGAAAGCGTTTTGGGCGTTTTTTGCTTAATCGGTTGAGCAAAAGTTATAATGCTTGGCCTGGCAGGCGAAACACGAAACTTGTTTTAGCTCCCTCCCCTTGGGGGAGGGCCAGGGTGGGGCTACTCACACAAATGAATGTTGTACACATCGAAATAACGGTGGTCGTACACCTCGTCGAAATAGAAACCGAACTTGAGCAGAGTGGGCTTGTTGCCAAAGCCGACGTTGTTGACGTAACGGTGCAACTGCTCGAAAATAGCCGACTCCGGACTGATTTCGCCGTAGAGCGTCACTTTGTGTACATGCGTGCTGAGTTGCAACTCGTTGAACACCAGCATGGTGTAGTATATGAAATCCTGCGCGTTCACGTAATAGAACGTGTTGCAATACTCCAACCGCTGCCCGGTAGCCACCAAGATGGTCAGGTGCGACGACTCGACCAAGATGGATATTGATTGCAGCACGGCCGCGTCGGTGTTCAGTACGCCTTCAATCAATGCGCTGGAGTGGTGGACAAAACCCACGTTTTTGGCCGGGTAAATCCGCCTGAACCACTCCACCACTTCCCTTTCGGCGGCAAACACGTTCACGATTTCGCTGTGCGGGTGCCGGTAGTGCAACACCTCGTAAGCGTCGGGCAGGTTTTTGGCCGCCATTTTCAAGTATTGCCGGGCGTGTTCCTTGTAAAACAGCGAGTTGGGCAGCAACGTGAAGTACTGGTTCTTGACCGAAACCCGGATTTTTTGCCAGAACCCCGCCCGCAAAAACTCGTGCTCGTCGTAAATCAACCCCAACTGATCCACAAGTTGCTCGCCGCGCAGCACATTGGAAAAATGCTGTTCTTCCAGCCACAAACACCGGCTGCTGTGGGTGTCAACCACGCACAGCCGAAACGCATCCGCACTTACCTCCAGGTTCAGCGCATATTGCGGAATGGACTCAGTGTCAAATGCACTTGCATCCTTGATTAATTGATTCTGCTTGAATCTTGTTACTGTGGCTTCCACGTAAGAATCAAGATTTGAGGAGTCGTGAATGGTTTTTCATTGCATAAACTGCAATGATAGGCAAACTCGCCATCGAAAACTAATTTTCCAAGGGGTTTGTACTCATTTTTTTAGGCAAAAAATTTGAAATTCTGATTTTTCTTCTGTCGTGATTGCCGCACGTTTTTCATTGTTATTGGTGCGGTCTGCCACGCAAATGTCCTCCACGATTTGGAACCGGCCGCGTTCCGTCCGAAAGTGAAATAGAAATGCTTATGGCGGAAGCGTTTTTTACTTATGACCTCCTTATATTTGTTTAATTAAAACGTATTTTAGTACAATATTTGTCCTTGTCCTGACAATGCCTGCGTGCGGAAAACCTTCATAGGGTTTTGAACCCTATGAAGGTTGAAAGGCCGTGCCCCCAAGCGTTTTGGGCAAAAAACGCCCAAAACGCATCTGTTTAAATTTACGCAAGATTCATGACCGGTCACTTATGACATTCGACTATATCATCATCGGAGCCGGTTCGGCGGGCTGCGTGTTGGCAAACCGGCTGTCCGCCGAACCGCGCCTGAGCGTGCTGCTCGTTGAGGCGGGCGGTTCTGACAACAGACTGGCCATTCGCGTTCCGGCCGGTTACCCACAATTGCACCACGACCTGTCGCTGAACTGGGAGTACTTCACCGAGCCGCAGCCGCACCTGAACAACCGCCGCATGTACCAGCCGCGCGGCAAGGTGCTGGGCGGATGCAGTTCGACCAACGCGATGGCCTACGTTCGCGGCAACCGCGCCGATTTCGACGAGTGGGCGGCCCTCGGCAACCGGGGCTGGGGCTACGCCGACGTGCTGCCGTACTTTCGCAAGTCGGAACACAACGAGCAGTTCGACGACGAATACCACGGACGCGGCGGCCCGCTCAACGTGACCCACAACCGCTACCGCACCCCGCTGGCCGATGCCTTTGAGCAAGGTTGTGCCTCGGTGCTGGGCTTGCCTTACAACGGGGATTTCAACGGGGTACGGCAGGAGGGCACCGGGCCGTTTCAGTTCACCATCCGCAACGGGCAGCGGCACAGCACGGCAGCGGCTTTCTTGAAACCGGTTTTGCACCGCAAGAACCTGCGCGTGCTGACCAACGTGCGGGTGAAGAAAATCCTGTTGGAAGGAAGCCGCGCCACGGGCATTGCCTACGCCGCCACCCCGAAAGGAGCCGATCACATCGTTCATGCCCGCAAAGAAGTGATTCTGTCGGCGGGGGCTTTCAACTCGCCGCAGTTGCTGCTGCTGTCGGGCATCGGCGACGAGGCGCAACTGCGCGAACACGGCATCGGCACGGCGCACCATTTGCCGGGCGTGGGCCGCAACCTGCAAGACCACGTTTTTGTGAACATTGACGTGCTTTGCAAATTCAAAATCACGATGAACGATGCCGAGACGGTGTCCAATTACGTACGGTATTTCCTGAAAAAACAGGGGCCGCTCACCATCGGGCCGCTCGAAACCTGTGCGTTTCTGCACACCCGGCCCGGCCTCGACCGGCCCGATATCCAGTTGCACTTTGCCCCGGCCCACGCCCACGACATCCACGACTATGCCAACCGCCTGCGCGAAAGCGGCTTCATGATTCTGCCTACGCTGCTGCATCCCAAAAGCAGCGGCTACGTGGGTTTGCGTTCGGCCAACGCTTGGGAGGCGCCGGTTATCCAGCCGAATTATTTCTCGGAGCCGGAAGACGCGGAAACCTTGCTCCGGGGCGTGAAAAAGGCCATCGAAGTGCTGCGTTCGGATGCTTTTGCCACGTACCGGGCCAGTGACGTTGTGTTTCCGAAAGCCTGCGACACCGACGATGCCCTGCGCGACCATGTCCGCCGCCAAACCGAAACCGTTTATCATCCGGTGGGAACCTGCAAAATGGGCAACGACCCGCTCGCGGTGGTGGACGACCGGCTGCGCGTCCACGGCCTGCAAAACCTTCGCGTAGCCGATGCCAGCATCATGCCTACCATCACGTCCGGCAATACCAACGCTCCCGTCATCATGATAGGCGAGAAGGCTGCTGATTTGGCTTTATGAGTCGTCAGTGGTCAGGGCGTTTTGGGCAAAAATCGTCCAAAACGCCCGTCCGACTTCTGATCTCTGAACTTGAATTCGTACTTCAGGGTGTTACCAACAGATTGCACCCTCGCACATCCGCATTGTCCAAGCGGCCCAGCACTTTGAATGCATCCGGGCCGTGCAACACGCCGAGGTCTTCTGTTTCGATGAACGCGCACGAGTCCACGTTTGCCAAATCAATCACGTTGATGCCGCCGTGGCGCAGTTGGTAGTCCATGCAAAACGGATCGTTTACGTCCCGCAGGAAGACGCGCATGGTGGGTGGCATTGTGAAAACACCTTCGCCCGACGAATACGCCTGCGAAAGCAGTTCCGTCATGCCGTATTCCGAATGCACGGCGGGCAAGCCGAAAGCCGCTTTCAAGGTGGCGTGGACTTCGTCGCGGGTCATCTCCTCGCGACGGCCTTTCATGCCGCCCGTTTCCATCACCGTCACGTCGGGCCAGTGCCGCCCGCCGAATTGTTCGGCCAGTTCCAGCAGCGCAAACGTGACCCCGATGAGCAGCACCTTGCCGCCTGTTTCGCGCAGCTTTTCGATCCGTTCTACCAACTGCTGCCGGTTGTGCAGGAAGAAACCGCCGTGCGCCGAGCCGCTGGCTTGCATAAAATGCGAAACCATGTACACCAAAGACGACCCCGTTCGTTCTAAGTACGACGGCAGCAGGGCCAGCACGTGCCAGTCGCGGAGCGGGCCGTAGGTTTGCTCGAACAGCCGCCGTGCAACCATTTCGTACCAATCGGTGTCATGTACATGGTGGCGGCTGCGCGTTTGACCGGTAGTGCCGCTGCTCTCAAACACCGTGGCGGCAGAACCGGAGCGGCTGGAAACAGCATGGTGCTTGAAAAAACCGATGGGCAGGAAGGGAATCTGCGCCAAAGCGGTTATTTTTGTTGGGTCACGGCCCAGCAGCGTCAAGTATTCGCGGTAAACCGAATTGGCCGCCGCCTGAAAGCGGAACAACGCCAACGCTTTTTCCTCGAATGGCAGCGAACCGAAAAGCCACTGCTCAGTGAACACATTACTGTGCGGAACGGTTATTGTAGGCATGGTGATGCAATTGGCGTTTTAGGCATTTTTTGCCCAAAACAAAGTGTCAGGGCGGCCGTGCCGCCTTGCGTTCCGACGGGTCGGAACGCCTAATGGGAAATCAAACAACAAAGTCCGAAGCCACGCGGCCGGGCACCAATCAATAGCGACCCAATACTTTCATACATACGGTTATGTGTAAACGTCATTTGTGCTTGGTCTTGTTCGTCATCGTCGCGGCAACGGCTGCCTCTTGCGATTTTGTACCTAATTTCTCGAACACTCCACGCATTGAATTCAGGGACATTTACCGGGTGCCGATTCCGCCCACACCGGAAGCACCCGGCATACGCGACACCCTGTTCATTGTCCTTTTCTTCCAAGACGGAGACGGGGACTTGGGGTTGGGGGAAAACACCACGCAATTCGATTTTTTTGCCAATGCATTCAAACAAGTCAACGGCCAGTACATACCGTTCCAGTCAAGTATTTCCTCCCAGCTCGGCTTCAACGGCACCTTGCCACGCTTGGTAGAAAACGCCAGACCTGGCCCCATCGAAGGAACCGTCACATACAGGTTGACGATTGAAAGCCTGACTGATTTGGACCGTAGGTTTGACATTCAGCCAAATGACACACTCCGGTTTGACATCTATGTGACCGACCGGGCCGGCAACCGTAGCAACACTATCACGACCGATCCGGTGATTGTACTCTTGCGATGACACCAACGGTCGTTTGAAGTTGCACAAAAGTGACGTTCAATAGCAAGACATCCTCAGCCCGGAAGTTACAAAACCGTAATGCAGCAAGCCGCCGTTTTAGGCAAAAAACACCCAAAACGGCGGCTTGCCTCTCGAAAGCGCAGCCGTGGGCAACTCTTGCGCTGAGACAGTCGGAACCGGTTTGCCGAGGCCTGCCGGTCAGGCAAGACAACCGGCCACTCATTGTTCCCCGTACATGCCCCCATCTGCCCCCCTTCGGTGCGGTTCGCTGTGTTAAAAAATCTTAAAAACGCCATCCGCACGGTATAAATTAGTAACTTGCGGCGTTAATTTCATCGAAAATGGGGAAAGTTTTCCGATGAACAATCATTCTAACTGCCCGGCATAGCGGTTCTCATACTTTTGGTGAAAGACAAGATTAACACTGAAAAACTGCCCCGGCACATTGCCGTCATCATGGACGGCAACGGCCGCTGGGCCAAAAAGCAAGGAGCCATGCGGGTGTTTGGGCACCGCAACGCCATCAAAGCCGTCAGGGACACGACCGAAGCCTGCGCCGAGTTGGGGGTGAAGTACCTGACCTTGTACGCCTTCTCGACCGAAAACTGGTCGCGGCCACAAGCCGAGGTAACCGCCCTGATGGAACTGCTGGTTTCCACCATTCGGTCGGAAACCGAGACGCTGATGAAAAACAACGTGCGGCTGCTTGCCATCGGTGATTTGGTCAATCTGCCCAAAAACTGCCAACGTGAACTGCGCGAAGCCATTGACATCACCAGTGGCAACACGGGGCTTTCGTTGGTGCTGGCCCTGAGTTACAGCGGACGTTGGGAGATTGCCGAGGCAGTGCGGCTGATTGCGGCGAAAGTGGCCGCCGGCGAACTGTCGGCTGACGGCATCACCGACGAGACGATCAGCCAGCACCTGAACACGGCCGGAATGCCCGACCCCGAACTGCTCATTCGCACCAGCGGCGAGCAGCGCATCAGCAATTTCCTGCTGTGGCAACTCGCTTACACCGAACTGTACATCTGCGACACCCTTTGGCCTGACTTCCGCCGCGAACACCTGTACGAAGCCATCTTGAACTACCAACAGCGCGAACGTCGTTTCGGAAAAATCAGCGAACAAGTCAACTAAATGTACGATTTACGAAGTACGAGGTACGAATTCAATTTGAAATTAGTGTTTTGGGCGAAAATTGCCCAAAACGCCCCACCTCGTCCTTAACTTAAAATCGTACTTCGTAAATCGTAATTCGTACTTCAAAAGATATGCGCCTAATTGCTTTACTGTGCCTCGTTTGGTGTTTGGCCGCCACGGCCTATGCACAGGTGACCCCGCCTTCGGGCAGCAGCACCTCGCAGACCGACATTGACATCAACTACAACCGGCCGAAAGAATACGAAATCGCCGAAATAACCGTGAGCGGGGTGCAGTTCCTCGACCCGAACTCCATGATTTCCGTTTCGGGGCTTCGCGTGGGCGACCGGATCACCGTTCCCGGCGACGACATTTCGACGGCCATCCGTAAAATCTGGGCATTGAGCCTTGTGGGCGACGTGGACATTGAGGCCACGCGCATCGAAGGCGACAAAATCTGGCTGAACATCAAGATGACCGAACGTGCCCGGCTGGCCCGGTTCTCGTTCAAAGGCATCCGCAAGGGAGAAAGCGACGCGTTGACCGATAAAATCAAGCTCATCAAAGGTAAAATCGTGACCGACGCGTTGGTGAAAAACACTCAACTGGCCGTGCGCAAGTACTTCGTGGACAAGGGCTTCCTGAATACCACCGTAAAGCCCATGCAAGTACGCGACTCTACGCTACCCGGCAACGCCGTGGCGTTGGTGTTTGTGGTGGACAAGAAACGCAAGGTGAAAATCAACGAGATTGTCTTCGAAGGCAACCAAGACTTTACCGATGCCAAGTTGCGCAAGAAGCTTAAGAAGACCAAGCAACGCGAGATTTACCACGTTTTCACGCCGTCCAAGTTCGTAGCCAACCAGTATGAGGAAGACAAAGACAAGCTCGCCAAGTTTTACAGCAAAAACGGCTACCGCGACTTCCGCATCGTGTCCGATACGGTGTACGCCCACGACGGCCGCACGGTGAACGTCCGCCTCAACATTGAGGAAGGTCGCAAGTACTATTACCGTAACATCAATTGGGACGGCAACTACCTATATACCGATGCCCAACTCGCCAGCATCCTGAAAATCAAGAAAGGCGATGTCTATAACGTGGAAGAGTTGGAGAAACGCCTGACGTTCAACCCCACGGGCGAAGACATTACTTCGCTATACATGGACTACGGCTACCTGTTTTTCAACATCCAGCCCGAAGAGGTGTCAATAGTGGGCGACTCGGTGGATGTAGTGCTGCGCGTCAACGAAGGCGAGCAGGCCACCATCAACAAAGTGACGCTGAGCGGCAACACCCAAACCAGCGACCACGTGGTGCTGCGCGAGTTGCGTACCATTCCGGGGCAGAAGTTCAGCCGCCGCAACATTCTGCGCACCCAGCAGGAACTCGGCGCGTTGCAGTTCTTTGACCCGCAGAAAATCAACCCGAACATCCAGCCCAACCCGACGGACGGCACCGTGGACATTGAGTGGCAAGTGGAAGAAAAGCCCAGCGACCAAATCCAGCTTTCGGGCGGCTGGGGCGGTGCCATCGGCTTTGTAGGCACCGTGGGTCTGACGTTCAACAACTTCTCCAGCCGCAAACTGTTCGACCGCAACGCGTGGCGGCCCGTACCCAAAGGCGATGGCCAGCGGCTGTCGCTGCAAGTGCAAGCCAACGGCCGGTCGTTCCAAAACTACTCGTTCTCGTTCAGCGAGCCGTGGTTCGGCGGCCGCAAGCCGCACACGCTCAACTTCTCGGTGTCGCACTCGGTGAACAGCAACCAATGGGGCCGTGCCATGCAGGAATGGAATGCCCGCCGGTTTGGAACGGATTTCGCCAACAACAACG